>JAMXLQ010000128.1 GCA_024280975.1 Methanosarcina sp. | reverse complement strand
TATTTTCCTTGACCTTGACAGAGTCGGAACGGCCTCAGGCTTTGATCCTGAATTCCTCCGAAAACTGGTTGAATGTTCCAGACACAGCGTACTGCTTGCAGGAGGGGTCAAGGACATGGAGGATCTTTTTACTCTTGAAATGCTAGGGATAAAAGGCGCTCTGGTTGCAACTGCTGTTCATTCGGGATTGGTTTCTCCAGAAGTGCTGAGCTCAGGACTTAAATCGGGTGATAAAAAATAACTCGCATATTGGGAATGTTTTTTATTTCGGCCCTTACATGTCTTGTATACAATCAAGTATTTAATATTCGAACTGCAGATTCCACTTAAAACTAGGAAATTATGAGGCTTACACATGGTAAAGAAAGATACATCATCTGAAGAGGATACCCAAGAAAATGCCGAAGAGATAAGCGGAGACGGATATGTGGAGATTAAGATGGGAGGAGGCTGGTACATGACGATCTCCCTCGCACACAGCGACCGCTTTGAGAAGGAATATGTTGAACTCGCAAAGGAACGGGGAGGCGTAAAGAGGTCCAGGTTCAACCTTAATCCCACCCATGTCAGGATGTTAGGAGAAGCCCTGATCAAATTTGCTGATGATAACGGGCTCTAATAGAATATTTTTCTCGGGTTTAATTCTCCCGTGATTCTCCTATTCAATCCGTACGTCTGGTCAGTTCCTACTTAGGAACTCCAGTATTTTTTCCATGACTTCCTTTTCTATGTATTCAGGGGAGTGAAAAGCATCGATTACAATAAAACGTTCTGGATCTTCTGCCGCAAACCTGAGGAAAATCTCTCTGACTCCCCGTAAAAACTCTAATTTTTCGAACTTACTTTGTTCTCCTCGTTTCCCACAACGCTCAATTGAAACCTCGGGCCTGATGTCAAAAAGAAATGTCAGATCCGGAACAATGGTCCAGCCCCGGTGCAGATCCTTTACCCATTCAAGAGGATTTTCCAGGCGGGTCTTCAGGGTCATTCCCTGGTAAGCATATCGACTATCGGAATAACGGTCAGAAATCACCAATTTTCCACTCTCAAGTGCAGGCCTTACAACTTTCGCCAGATGTTCGGCATGGTCAGCTGTAAAAAGGAACAGTTCGGCAAGCTGGTCGGTGTCCGACTGGATAGCTTTTTCTACGGCGTTTCCAGTTAGAGTGCCTCTTGTAGGTTCTCTGGTAAAAATAGGTTTAAGGGTCTGAATTTCAGGATTCTTCTGAAGCCTTTCTGCAACTGTACTTTTGCCTGAGCCGTCAATACCCTCAAGTGTGATCAATTTCCCTCTCATAAATATCGTCTTTTTTCTTTGGAGATTTTTAGTGAAATGAGCTATCTATATTTATATTTACAGGGATTAGATTCATGGTAAGATTCCAATTCTGTGTATAGCTAGCGCGTCAGGGCATGAACTCCAGATAAAATAAGTATCTATTTATGCAATATTAAAAATAGCTTAGAGTAATGACTGTAGTAGGAGTTATTACACGGGGCAAATACGGGCACCGCCTGATTGAGACTGTGAGAGAACACAGCGATTTTTCAGTCGTAACTGCTGACCTGCCCGAGTTTGTGCCTGTATTTATAGAAGAGCCGGATGAGTTTCTGGAAGCTCTTAATTTCGACAGAAGCGTCTTCTCTGCTGAAATTGTAATCACTTACTCTTTGCATCCGGATTTGACATCTGCAATTGCAAGGCTTGCGGCAGAAGCTGGTGTGCGCTCACTTATAGTTCCGGGTGGACCTTCAAGAGCTTCAATTCCAGAACTTAAAAAGATCTCCGAAGCTTCAGGCATGGATATCGAGGTAGATGAGATCTGCTGCAGTTTGGAGCCCAATGCTTTTAACAAGCCGTTTGCGGAAATCTTTGGGTCTCCTATCTTGAAGGTAAGAACCGAAAATGGAAAAATTGCTGATGTCAAGGTAATAAAAGGCGCTCCATGTGGAAGTACCTGGCATATGGCAAAAGAAATCATTGGAACAAAAGTAAAGGACGCGCCTCCAAGAGCTGGGTTGTTGATCCAGCATTACCCCTGTCGGGCGACACGTGGCGATCTTGGGGGTATCCATGAGTCAGGGGAATTGCATAAACAGGCGTTTATAAAAGCCCTTGAAAACGAGGAGTGATTATATATTCTTTGAAAAAACATATTCTAAATATGACCGGAAAGTGGGATCTAGCTTTTCTTTTCTGTAAAGCCTTGCTTTGTTTCCTTCCCGGCCTTCAGTAATTTATGGGGGTGAAAAAATTACTTCCCTAACTATCTCCGAAGACTCAGGGTCCGAAGACCTTGAAGCAATAGCAGTTGCAGTACACTCGATCATTGGACTTCCTACCACCATTCGCAGTCTCAAGCGAAAAGGACTTCGCCTGGAAAAAGGTCAAATCCTTGACAGGAATTACACAGGGCCCGTGCTTGAAGAAGTATTGAAAACAAATAAAGTTGCCCACGTAGTTCCCACAGAAGGTGTATACAGGGGAAAACACGTAGTTGTTGCTCCCATTCATTCAAAAGATGGGAAAGTCATCGCAGCTCTTGGGGTTGTGGACATACTAGCTATCATAGATCTCCCCTCTGTTTTTCAGGAATACACATCGGTACTGCAAGAAGTTGAGGATGCAAAGAAATAAAACTAGTAAAAACTGGTAAGATCTGAACTTACTTACATTCAGGTTATGAATTGAAAAAAGTGGTTATTGGAGGATCTTTCCCTGCTTATTTTTCCAGGAATTTTTTGCTCCTCCAATTAAACTTCCGGTTTCAAACCTTAAGTTTTTCCGGGATTTATTCTGGTTTTTGGTATAATTTTACTTTTTTCAGCAGGGTACCGTTCTTTGCATGAGGTTGCCTGAGCACGGTATCATTGGATTTCTCGATTTCCCTTGCCTGTGTTGCAAGCTGTGCGGCAGCCCCCATTATCTCATGTCCGGCTGCGGCTGTCAGGCAAACCTGGTCAATTTCCTTTAACATGAAACATGCAGGGAAGTTAACCTGTGCTACTTTTTCAGCCATGTGAAGGGCGCCAAGAGCCTTTGCTTTTGCATAGGGGTTTGCAAAGCCTGCATGCTGAATGCATTTTTCTGGCTTTGCAAAAATATGTGGGAGTTCCAGTTCTTTTCCTGATTTCCCGGAAGCAACCTGATCGGTTACCTTATCCAGTTCTTCCTGAATGAGTCTAACAACACCACAAATAGATAGTACTTTCATTGCATCGGAGTTGAAAGACGCCATCTCTACGGGGTCAAGAAACTCTCTCTTTGCTCCAATAAGAGGGTCTACCGGAAGAATGATATAGCCGAAGCCTTCCTGCTCAAGAGCCTCTCTAGCTTCTTTCTTTGTTGGGCCATCTGAGACCACGATGCAGGGGACGTCTTTCCATATTTCGCGGGCTGCTACAGGACCCGGAGCAGCTGCGTTAGGACTGATAATTATCACAAAGTCTGCGTTCCACTGCTTGAAACTTTCAGTACTTGCAGCTTCGGCAGGGCTCATCTTGGCGCCTGTACCAAATACACGTACTGTAATTCCCTCTCTCGCAGCAATTTCATCCTGGATCAGATTGATAACCTGGCTCATTCCCAGGTTTCCCATTTTTATAAAACCTATGTTGACCATTTTTCTCAAAATCCTGTGTTAACCAATTTCTTCAATAATGAAATTCCTAAAGGGTTTATAATCCTTTTGGCAAACTTCTTTGCTTATCAACCTTATTTTATAAATATATATTTTATTTATAACTATTATTCAATAGGTTTTCTTACCCCTCCGAAAAGCTTAAAAGGGATGTGATTTATTTCACTCAAAAACGTTGACATCAATGCTGTTGTTTTGTGGTTCTGTGAAACAGAACCCGTATTATAATTTGAAAACTTTATCCGTTGGTGGGCTTTTAATGTCAGGGCAAATGTATTATGTTAAGTTGCGGGGGTACCCCTGAAGAAGGTACACCAGGCAGCATGCCCTTTTTCGGAAGTTATCTAGCTATATCTAATAGTTATTCAGGTCTAGGTTTTGATTGAGTGAATTGTCCTATGAATTATTCTACTGAAAACAAAATGATTGTTTTTGATATGGATAGCACCCTTATAGACGCTGAGACTATCGATGAGCTCGCCAGGGCTGCAGGTGTTGTAAGCAAAGTAGAGGAGATTACGAAGAAAGCGATGTATGGAGACTTTGACTTCGAGCAAGCGCTTATTGAGAGGGTCAGGCTTCTTAAGGGACTTCCTGTAGAGACTGCCCTCAATGCGGTAAATCAGATCGATCTGATGCCGGGAGCAGCAGAGCTTATTCTCTATGTCAAAAGTAGAGGCTATAAAACTGCAATGATTTCCGGTGGATTTACCATCTCCGCCGATACAATAGGCAAAGCGCTTGGTATCGATTTCGTCGTTTCCAACGAACTGCTTGTGGAAGACGACTGCCTTACAGGCAAAGTTATCGGCCCTATTACACAGAGCGACTCAAAAGCAAAAGTGTTTGAGGAACTTACCCGGCAAAATGGAATCCGGCCAGAGCAATGTGTAGTTGTCGGAGACGGCGCAAACGATGCCTGTGTCTTTGAGAAGGCAGGTTTTGCCATAGCTTTCAATCCCAAGCCCATCCTTAGGGAATATGCGGACGTAGTCATAACCAAAAAAGATCTTAGGGCCGTTATCCCTGTTCTTGAATCTCTTTCTTATCAATGTTGTAATCAGGCACAGCATGTCGACATCGAACAGTAGAGCTACTAAAATGCCAGCTTTTTTGCTGGACCGGGAGGCACAATAAGAGATGCTAAAAGAACTGCAGAAAAAAAGATCAGAATTGAAAGACATTTCTGAAGAAGCTAAGGAAAAGAGGAATACTTTAAACGCAGAGGCCAGTGCCCTTGCTGCAAAGCGCAACGACCTGAACAAGAAGACAAAAGACCTTATCAATGAAGCCCAGGAATTAAAAGTTCTCAGGGACGAAATTAATGAGAAGGTAAGCGAATACAAGAACAAGCGCGACGACACTAATTCCAAGGCAAACGAGCTCTTTGCAAAGGCCGATTCCATCAGGAAACAGAGCAACCTGGGAGGCCCGTCAATCAAAGCCCTGAGAAAGGACATCGATCGTCTTGAATTTGCCCAGCAGACTGAAGTCCTCAGCCCAAGCAAGGAAAGGGAACTTGTTGGCAAGATCACTCAGCTTCAAAAACAGTACCAGGTCAAAAAAGTCCAGCTAGAGAGCAACTCCGAACTGAAGGACCTTCTGGACGAAGCTCAGAAGATCCGAGATGAGGCCTCAGAATTCCATACTCAACTGGCTGAATATGCCAAGCAAGCTCAGGAATATCATGAGAAGATGATTGCTGCTTTCAAAGAAGCTGACAGAACCAGAGCAGAATCTGACATTGCCCACAGGGAATTTGTAAAAGCCCAGGAAGCAGCCGACGAGCAGCATAAAGTCTTCATCAATGCGCAGAAAGAAATTCGAGATCTTGACAAAGAAGTCTTCAAACTCAAGAAGAAAGACAAAGAAGGTAAATCTCGTGTTGTCAAGTCCGAACTTCAGAAGGATGCCAAATCCATCTTCGAAAAGTTCAAAGGCGGAGCAAAACTCACCACAGAAGACCTTATGACTCTTCAGAGATCGGGCTTAGTCTAAATTCATCTTACAAAAATTTGGCTTAAAAGCTTTAATTTCCGTTGCAGGTATGTTTTAACCTGCATCCTTATTTTTCGGGTTCACTCCGGTACATTCTATATATATTACTGGTCCTGTTATCAGATTGGCTGTTCTATATTCTATTGTTCTGTGTTACTGGCAACTTAAGCTTTGTTAGCTATCGCTCCCCTTTCAAAAAAATTAAAGCGATAAAACTAAGAAATTGAAGAGTAGATCTATAACTTAGAGCCTATCCGAAAAGTGGTTACCTGCTATAACTTTTACAATATGCAATATGCAAAACCGGAACAGATACTCTAATATTACAGACCTATTGTGGCTTTTCAACATGCATTGCTGACTTTTCGGATAGGCTTTTATTCGTATTCTACTCTGGGATTTTCAATAATTACTCCCATAACTATCCCCAACTTATCTCAAAACCTTCAATTATTCTCGGTTTATTCTGACAGACTCAGGTACTTTTCTCTGAACTCAGGATTTCTCATAAGGCAGCACTTTGCATTATACGCAGGATCTTCCCTGATTTTTTTCCAGACATCCTTTATTCTGTCTCTGTGGACATTTCCATAGGGGATAGGAATACAGGCGCAGGGAAGAATATTTCCTTCCGGTGTAACATGGAGCCACTTCCTGCCTGCCATGCAGCCTGTGGTCTTCATGACCTGTGGGATAGGAAATACTCTGGGGCCTTTCTTCTCCCTGGCCCCGGATACGAAATTATCAAATTTTCTCAGGTCTTTTGGAGTAAGGATTTCGGAGGCGTGATCCATCCACCTGCCAGTGGGAACTATTTCGTAGAAGGAGAGTTCATGAGCTCCAAGCTCCGATGCAAGAACATATAATTCTTCAAGCTCGTTCACATTGTCCCTTGAAAGTACCACGTATATATTTACAAGTAGCTCTGCCTTAATTCCATTTTTGACGGCTTCAACCGCACTTTTAAAAACTCCTTTCCTGCCACTTACATAATCGTGTTTATCTTCGTATGCACTGTCAAAACTGACAGTTAGGGAATAAAGGCCTGCCTCTTTTAGGCTGTTAGCTCGTTCTTCAGACAACCCTACCCCTGAAGTGAACATACCTGCAATAGCTTTTTCAGGATCCACATATCTTATAAGATCTTCTAAACCTGAATAGGTCAGGGGTTCCCCTCCGTCAAAAATCACGAATGTCGTGCCCATTTCGAGCACCTGATCGATTGCAGATTTTACTATTTCAGGAGCAAGCTTTTTCCGGCTTTTCGTGTCGGGCAGAGCGCAGTGAATACAGTTATTAGGACATTCTTCAGTAATGGAAATAGTTACCTGGTCCGGGATCTTTCTTCCCAGAGTAGAGAAAAGCTGGTTTTTTACCAGGCGGTCAAAACCCGGGCTTGGCACTGGGGGCATCCAGGTTGAACATATGAGCCTGCCGGCCTCGACTTTTGCAGGCTTTTCACCTTCAAAAAGTGAGAGATTTTTCTCAAGACTTTTTCTCATGAGGATAGATGCAGCGCCGCTGGTTTTCATCCTCATATGCCCGTCTTCGATTTCGGTGTAAACTCTGAGAAAGGGGCTTTTATAAAAATCGTATTTCATATTATTCCTGCATCTGGCTTTTGATGATAACATCCGTATCGGTTCTGTTCCCTTTTGCTCTTTTAAATTTCAGTTCATTTGTTCCTGAGGAGTGCTCTGCATCTTAAGATTGCAGAGGGTTTTTTCTTTAGCATGAACGCAAAAACTTGCATCGCCTGCTCAACTGAACTTCCGTGAATAAACGAGAGGTCTTCTTTTTCAAAGACCTTTGTTATTTCATCTATCTCCCTATCCGTCATTTTTCTGAGAGTCTCAAGCCCTATCCGGCCCAGGTAATGTTCAGCCTTGAATTCCTTTTCCCAGGTCTTCCTGTAATCTAACAGGGCAGATTTTGGGACGTCGCCTTTTCTTATAGCATCTGCAGCGACATCTCCACATATCTGGCCCGCCCTCATGGCATAGCCTATTCCGGACTGACCTGCTGCTCCGCCAGCGACCATTATTCCATCGGTTATGTACTGATTCGGAATTGTCACTATAGGGTCTCCGCCTGAAAGTTTTCTTACAATTTCAAGCTCTTCGAGCCCTTTAAATTTTTTAAACTTTTCAACCCAGGCATTCAGGTAAGGCGTTGCATCGGTTCCGCATCTGCGCACATAGGCTCCGATTGCAGCATTATCGCCTCCTCTTGGGGCATATGTAGTTTTCCAGCCTGGGGCATGATTTCCTACATAGTACTCAAACATCTTCGGTTTCCCGAGGCCGGGACTTCTGATGTCCAGTTCAATTCCCCAGGCAATATCTTCAGGATATTTCATCGTCTTCAAACCCAAATGGGAAACCATTTTTGAATTTATACCGTCGGAAATAATAACAAGTTTTGAGGTGAATTCCCCGGCAGAAGTATTGACAGTAAATTTCTCTCCTTCCTTCTGGATATCCTGCACTTTCACTCCTGTTCGAAGATCAACGCCGGTTTTCATTATTTTCTTCGCATAAAACCTGTCGAATTCGGTCTTATCAATAGCATATCCAGGCGCTTCAACCTCAACTGTCCTTCCTGAGGGGGAAATAATCTTCATGCCTTTGAGATAATGTACAACATAAGAAGGGTCTGCCTTTTCTCCGCATTTATCTAACATCCCCTTAAAAAAAGAGTTTGCAGGATGGGGAGGATTCCCTATCTCTTCTTTTTTTTCCAGTAAAATGACCGCAACCCCTTTTTCACAGGCGTTTCTTGCAGCCATCAGCCCTGCAGGAGATGCCCCTATTACAATGATATCCGCATCCATTTTTCTCTACCTGTTTTACCAGAGAATGGAGGTATAGCCTCCTGCATAAATACATAGCACTACATCAAGAATCATTGACCCAAACATAATCGCTCTATAATTTGAGCCATTAAGAAACAGCTTGCCGCCCCTTTCTGGGGTAGGATGTTTGATGAAATCAAGACACTGAGTTAGCATCCAGAGTCCTGAAGCAAGAGCTCCTGCAAAGTATACGGGTCCAAGTCGGGCTGACCAGCCTATAATTATTGAGGCGATAACTCCGATAATCCACCAGAACGTAACGAATTTGGCAGTAAAGGGAATTCCAAAGGTTACGGGCATTGTTGGGGCGCCTTTTAGTCTGTCACCTTCCACATCCCTAGAAACCCCTCCAAGGGTAAAAGCCCAATCCGTAACGCACATCATTAGTCCGAAGCAAATAGCCGGCAAAGGGAGAATTATTCCGTCGCTGCCTTTCAGGATTCCTGCAGGGTCAAAGGCAAGCCAGATGCCGATAGGCACCAACCCGTAAGAGATGCCTACTGGTAAGAAGCTGAGAAAGGTATTCCTCTTTGCAAAGATTGAGTAAACGGTGATAGTTCCAGCCGCAATAAAAAGAGTCAGGAGAGACTCAGGGTTTAGATAAGCAGCTGCTACGCCTGCGATTACTAATAAAAACGCAGCATAAGTAATCGCAGAACTCTTTGATACTTTAGAAGAGGGCAAGGGACGGCCAGGCAGGTTGATAGTATCGATGTCTATATCACAGCAGTCATTGAAAACGTATGAACTTGTAATGGCTGCAAAGCCACCTATTACCGCGATCAGGAAGGGAAGAAGCTCAGGAAGCCCTCCGGTCGCCAGGTAGGAAGCAAGGATTGCACTCGAGGCAGGTAGGGTAAGGTCCATGTAGTAGAGTTCGGGTCTCAACAGCCGTAGATAAGGACTCAGTTCGCCGATTCTTGCTGTAAGGGACAATAGTTTCACCTATACTTTTCTAGTTTTATACTTCAGCTCTTTCCCTATTTAGAGGGTTCTCTGCAGGTAGTTTTATAAATGTTTGCACTTCAAAAAAGTTTTCTTTTTATCTTATTTGAGGCAAGTTTTGATTCTTCAACGTCTGGGGGACTTACAAAATCTAAGGTGCGGTTAATTAGCTCTTCGAAATTTATTCTTTTTTCCAGTCTTTCCTGTATACCAGTTTTGCTCTCTTGCTCATCTCTTCAATTAGAGGATGTCTGAACTCTTTTTCGCAGATAAAAGTATATTCGGCTTCTGGGTTCAGATCCATCAGTTTAAGAGTGTTTGAAAGAGCTGTATTAAGTGATTCGTAATCCGGAAATTTCGGGACTTCGGCATTGAAAGGATACACTTCTTCCATTTCGGCAGGGAATGCTCCAAAAGGCGCTTTGAAGGTAAGAATCTGGTCGTAATCTTTTTCTCCTTTTACTGGGCCTGTTCGAATAATTACCGAGCCTTGCAAGCTGAACCTATCCAGCCGTTTCCCAAAACGCAGGACTTCGGGACGAGAAGCGGATTCGGGCCCGCAGTAGAAGAAAGTGCCTTTTGTAGCCGGATCAAGCTGCTCAAGCCAGGAGGAGTGAGTATAAAGCTTTTTCAGCCCGTCTAGAAGTTTCGGGTGAGCACGGCAGCGTTGTTCCACAAGTTCGAGCAATTTTCCGTCTTTTATGCATTGTTTGATAAGCCGAATTTCAGCAAAAGTCGCGTAAAGGTTATGCCTTCCCAGAAGCTCTTCCCTGTTGTCGGCTTTTTTCAATTCTTCTGCGGTGTACCTTGAACATACAGGACAGGAACAGGGAAGATAATTTAATTTTTCAACGTGGTAAGTTCCGTTTACGGTAATATAGCGCCCGTCTTTGGCGTAAAGGGCATAGGCTGCCGAGTCAAAAAGGTCACATCCCAGGGCTACTGCAAGGGCGAACATCATCGGGTGCCCTGCTCCGAAAAGATGAACTGGGGAAGCTGGAGAAAGCCCTTTTTTAGATGCAGCAATCACGTCAACAAGTTCTGCGTAACGGTAGGTCTCCATGAGCGGGACAACTGCGCCGAGGGGATAAACTTCAAAATTAAGGTCTTTCAGGTGGGAAGCAGCTTTTTCCCTCAGTTCAGGATAAGTCGAACCCTGAACGGGTCCTGCAAGAAGCTGCTCGCTCTGGATAAACTTGCGAGCAGCTTCCAGACGTTCGGCTGTGACTGCAAGTTCTTCTTCGGCCCTTCTGTAATGAACGTCAGGAGGCGTAGGGATATCCAGTGGGACAATAATATCGCTTCCTATCTCTTGCTGGAACCCGAGAATTTCCTCATTCGTGACTTCCACGGATCCATACACGGAAAGCTGGAAGGAACCTGAATCCGTCATAATGGGCCCGTCAAAATTCAGGAGCCCGTGCAGCCCTTTTTCAAGGGCGACGCTTTTCAGTTCTTCCTTGCGGTAGATAATATAAGAATTAGTAATCAGGATCTCTGCCCCGAAGTTTCGCATTTCTTCTGGGGGGATAAGCTGAATATTTGGATTAATTACAGGCATAACAGTAGGTGTCTCAACAGTCCCATGAGGAGTTCTGAGCCTTCCTATCCTGCCGCCTGCATCCTTATCGAGTATTTCGAATATTGCTGACATGCCGGCGTTATAGATGTCTCTCAGATATATTTATCTTTGGGGACTGGCGAGAAGCCAGGATAAATTTTAGTGGATCACCTGAGCTTTCTCATCAATCTCAAATGAAACTGAACCACTGTATCACGGAAATTTCTTTTTCTTAGTTTTTTGCCTTAATCTTCTTTAACTCGCGGCATGGCAATAATCTCCCGAACCTGAAGGGAAAAGAAATCTCCGCTGTGGGCTGGCCTGAGCACGAGGGCTACGTCTGCACCCTGCCTTGTACCTCCTATCGCTATAATCTCCGTATTGTCGGAAACTGGGATATGGCCTGAATCGGCTGCCATAATTGCAACTTCAATGGCTACCTTAAAGCCTTTTCCGAAGAGGGACCGAAGGGTATCAGAAATTACTTCTAATCTAGAATACCCTCCGAATTTCTTTGTGATCGAACGTTCGACCCCTGAGAATATATGAGACTGAGTTGTTATCACGGCCCCAAGCTCTTCAAGCTTCTTTTTATACTCCTCTTCAACTTCCCATTCACCCTTTTCGTTCTGCCCATACTGGTGGCTTATTCCAATAACTTTTATGCCGGTGCCCCTTAATGTTTCTGCCATTTTTAGCGCGGTTTTTCCGCTGGTACTTGCAACCACGATATGTGATATCTGAAGCTCTGCTGCTCTTTTTGCTGCTGCTTCAATAACATTCTCCGTGTTTGACTCTCCTACCTCGTCAAAATATATAATAGATTTTTCCATGAATTTTTCTCCTCCTGTTTCCGGATTTACTTTTTATGAGCTTTTTTACGGTTCCCTTTATCTCTATTATATTCTCTCATCTGATATCTTCTAAGATAAGGTTCCTGTTAGGCTTTCGATCGGGAATAAAACCTAAAATTTACTATAATATCTTATCGGAATTCTTTTTCCCTGTAATGAGAAAAAATATATATTAAAAAGATTCTCTTTTTATCAAAAAAGGGTTGTGGTGGTCGAAAACCTAGATCTAGTGTATGTTTTTTATTAATGTACATACTGAAGTAACGTAGGACTCAGGCTGTTGAGAAACTTGTTTATCTAGGATTAGATCAGATATAGTCCTAGGGGTTGTATTTCACTGAGGTGGTTATTTGTTGGATACAGATTATGATAACAATGATGTGAAGATTATTACCAAACCTGTGCAGTCAAAAAACCCTATATTGATTGAAGGTTTTCCCGGAATCGGGCTTGTGGGGAACATTGCAAGTCAGCATATGATAGAAGAACTGAAAATGGAATATATTGGCTCTATTGAATCCAGGTATTTCCCTTCGATTGCAGTACTGTATGAGGGGCTTATAAATATGCCTGTGAGGATTTATGAGAGTGTGGAACACAACTTGATTGTTGTGATTTCGGATATTCCAATCAGTCACACTGTCTCTTACGATGTCAGTAATGCTCTGGTGGACTGGGCTGAGTCTATTAATGTAAGAGAAGTTGCTTCCATTGCAGGAATTGCCATAATGGATGGAGGGCATAAAGTCTTCGGGGCAGCTACCACTCAAGAGATGCTGAATAAAATCAGGGAAAAAGTAGAGGTTTTCCAGATGGGAACTATCTCTGGAATTTCGGGCAGCGTAATGGCTGAATGTCTGCTGCGCGGAATTCCTGCATTTAGCCTACTTGGTGCTACCAAAACCCAGAACCCTGACCCAAGAGCTGCTTCTGCTGTTATTGAAGTTTTAAACGAGCTATATGGGCTTTCAATAAGTACAGTTCGGCTTATAGAACAGGCTGAACGTATAGAAGTCGAACTTCAGAGGCTTGCTGAAGATGTTCAGACTACGGAGCAGAAAGGAGAAGTAAAGAAGGAGTTCCCAATGTACGGGTGATCCTATGGAGTACATCACGTTAACAGGAATTGCTGATTCTCTTATCGAGGTCCTGAAGAAACATCATCTCAGGACTCTTGAGATTCGAAGTCCTCAAAATTTTGTAGGAGTACTTGGGCTTGATGCAGGAGATAGCGTTCTCTTGACATCTAGCAGCCTTCAGGATCTCACGGATGGGACTCAGGGTCTCATAGCAAAGGTTGTACAGAAGCAGATTTCTGTTCATTCCATTGTAAGTTCGAACGATTTCTACATTGAAGAACGAGAAGCTATGTCAGCCCGTATTCAACTTGAATGCAGGTGCATGGCAAGGGTAAAAAGTGTTATTTCAAACGAGCTTGGAAAACCAGTTCGAGTAGAGGCAAGGGAAATTTCCTGCTATGAAGCCAGATAATAGTTTTCAATGCTGATTTTTAGTTTTAGTAATTTATTAATACTCTATACAAAAAACTTTAAAAACGCTTTTTTCTAATTTTTAGATATTTTGACACGGCAGAATAAATAGAAAACGCCTTTTAGAATAAGAGAAAAATTACAATTCACTGCGCCGACTTTTTTGGCAAGAAAAAGACAACGAGAAACAATTTTCATATTTGAATTTGTTTTATAGATTTTCAAACCAGATTCAAATTTTCAGCTTACCAGTTATTCTATAAATATGAGCGTAGACTATACAAATCCCTATTAGAAAACCTAGCCATAACGCACAACGAGCACAATTATTTTCCGGTTTTAAATAATAGTAGTTTAGAATAATCATCAAAAGCAGAGATAGTGAATACATCACCTTACTTTTTAAAACATGATCTAACATTTTAGAACTCCTTTTTCATATAGTTGTTCAAAGTATGTAAAATCATATTCATAGCTGTCTTGCTTAATCTAGTTGGTAAATTTTGACTTTGCAAAGATTACCTCTAAATCAATTTAAAGAGGTGAAAATAAACAAAAATTGTGAGATAGCTTCTTTAAAAGAATATTCAAAAATTAAAAAAAGATTTGGGAATGCCGGAAATTTCTGGCATTCCTAGATTTATACTTCAAAATTTTACATCATCTCTTCAGGCATTTCGCCGCCCGGACCTGCTCCCGGACCTGCTCTACCTGCGCTGGATGAGGCAATTACATCATCGATTCTGAGAATCATGATTGCGGCTTCGGTGGCTGCATTAATTGCCTGGGTCTTGATCCTGAGAGGTTCGACAACATTGTTTTCGAACATGTCCTCAATCTTACCGGTGTATACATTGAGTCCCGCACGCTTGTTTCCTTTCTCGTGCTGAGAGCGCATTTCCACAAGCATGTCGATTGGGTCAAGTCCTGCATTCTCTGCAAGGGTTTTAGGAATGACCTCGAGAGACTCGGCAAATTTCGTTACAGCAAGCTGTTCCCTGCCTTTAAGGGTTGCTGCATATTCCTTGAGTCTGAGGGACAGTTCTACTTCAGGTGAGCCGCCACCTACAACGATCTTCTGGTCTTCGAGAGCAACGCCCACTACTCTGAGAGCGTCTTCGAGTGCTCTTTCAATTCCTTCTACCACATGCTCGGTTCCGCCGCGCAGAAGAATCGTGGTAGCTTTACTGTCCTTGCAGCCTGTAACGAAGGTCATTCTTGAGCCTGTAACGTCTTTTTCCTCTACAAGCCCGGCATAGCCAAGGTCAGATTCCTCGATTTCATCAAGGTTGGTGATAATCTTTGCACCTGTTGCGCGGGAAAGTTTATCCATGTCGCTCTTCTTTACCCTGCGCATGCCAAAGATTCCTGCTTTTGTCATGTAATACTGGGCAAGGTCGTCGATTCCCTTCTGACAGAAGACAACGTTTGCACCTGTGTTGATTACCTTGTCTACAATTTCCCTAAGCATTGCTTCTTCCTGGTCTAAGAAGAGCTGCATTTGGTCAGGGGTAGTAATCTTTATTTCGGCTTTTGTCTCGGTCTTCTTGAGTTCTATGGGCACGCTTAAGAGCAGGACTTTTGCATTCTCC
>JAMXLQ010000127.1 GCA_024280975.1 Methanosarcina sp. | reverse complement strand
TCCATATATCCTGAAATCGCAAAAATGGGCTATCCCGCAGGCATGTCTGTGGCGGAGTCCTCACTCCTGAATTTTGTCAACACGCGTTTCGTCTCCGCTCCTGTGATAATAGCCTTAAGCGCAATTGGACTCGCGGCAGCTTCCATGTCCTGTACGGACACTTTTTCAACATCAGGAGCCTCCTGTGTCTCAAGGGATATTTTCCAGAGATACATAAAGCCTGATGCCACAATGAAAGAGATGCTTGCGGTGAACAGAATAAGTGTCGTCGCTATCATACTTGCAGCAACAGCAGGCTCATTTGTAATTCCAAACATTATCGATGCCATTCAAATCGCAACCTTCATCGCGAGCTCTTCCTACTTCTTCCCACTTATGGGAGGCCTTTACTGGAAACGAGCCACCAAGGAGGGAGCTTTTGCAGGCATGGTAGTAGGTTTTACAGTTCAGGTGGCTCTTGTGGCTCTGGACCTTCTAAAAACACCACCTCTGGCTCCCAGCTATCTAGAAACCATCCATCCGATCCTTACAAGCCACGGCGTAATTGTTGGAATGACTATGAGTGCAATTGTTTTCTTTGGGGTATCCCTGATGACGAAACCTTCAAGCAAGATAAACCTTGCACCTTTTTTCAAAGAGGAAGCCGAAGAGCTTGCCCGTTACGAAGCAAAAGGGGTCAGTGAAGCCGATCAGTCATACAGCGCTTTTCTCAAAAACGTTGATGAAAAAGTTACCGGAGAACGTGCTCATCTCCAGCTCAATCTCCGAGCTTCCGGAAGCCTCAATTGGCATGAAATGATAGAACGGCTTAAAATTAGCTACCCTGCCTGGGTAACTCCTACAGGAATTGATTCCGTATACAGATTGACACATGGGGATATGCTTTCCTGTGTCGCGATAACGAGAGGGAGCGGAGATAGAGACATCTGGCTCAAGGCCGAGCCTACCCTTGAAACCGTGGGAAGGCAGAAAAAAGAGCTTTTCACGGCCTATGAAGAGTTGAAAAAAGTGCTTGGCCAGAAAGATGTAAAACTGGATTTCTATTAAATGAGCTGAGGTTCTTAGTCGAACCTTGGCTTCTCTTTTTTTCATAATTTTAATTCTTAAAGCTTGAAGGCGTTTTCAAGGGTCTTTTTTCCAAAAAGGAGATCTTCGAGAGAGAATACCTCAAAATTGAAGACGCCTCTGTATCCAGAAAGTAATTTCAGGACTGAAAAGTCCGCACAACCTTCTCCGGGAGCCATATGTTCATCTCCATCATATTTTTCTGTCCATTGCCCACTATTATCATGCAGGTGAAGATGGATCACATGCTTCTGCAGGGTTCGGACAAATTCCCTGAGTTTTTCAGGATTGCCTCCACAAGTAAGGTTTGCATGCCCTATATCAAAGGTAGCCTTCAGATGCTCGGAATTCACTGCTTCGATGGTCCGGTAAAGCTCTTCTGCCTCACAGCAAAAGTTGGAAGGATCTGTACCTTCCTTGTTTTCAAGACCTAGAATAACTCCGTAATCTTCAGCTACGGAAGCAAGTTTGCCGAGGTTTTTGACCATAGAGAAAAAAGATTTTTCCCGATCAGGCCCAACCCTGCCCGGATGTAATACAACAACAGAAGCTTCAACGCGGTTTGCAAGTGCAATTGATTCTTCCATAAGGGTAAATTCTCTTTCTCCCATTTGTGCAGTGTCAACTTGGAGAGCTGATGGATATTTTGTGTCTTCCGCAGAGTAAGGCGCGTGAACTGTGGTTGCGAAATCATAGATCGAGATTTCATTAAGCACCCGGTCAAGTTTCTTCGTTTCAAGTGTTAAACCGTCATAAATCCCAAGTTTGGGAATATACAATTCTATGGACTCGACATGTTCTTTTAAATCCCCAGGAGGACCGGCAAAGGATGAAGCTCCTAAAATCACAGATTATGCAAGGAAACTAAATATAAAAATCCTTTTCGGATTCCTGCAGAAATCAAATTTGCATGACGTAATAAAATAATTAATCCACTCCAAGCTAAAGTTGAAAAATATGCAGGAAGTATTTCTTAAATTGCAGACAAGCAGTTTCACACTAATAATAAGGTAAAATTAGCCAACATATTTATATATAAATAAGTGTTATCGAGAGAACAGTTCAATATTCTTTATAAATACCAATTAAATTAAATATATAGTTTTAGGGGATAAATATACTTTCACCTGGTGCGTGTACAGTATTAAATAATTTGTTCATCATGATACAGAAAACATACCCTATTTGGGGAACAAATAAAATAAAAAGTTAATACAAAATATTATTTATAAAAATGAACAATATAAAAACCATATGAGGAGAGCCCATTAATATAAAAATCATAAATATATTTTTAAAAATAAATAGAAAAATTCATTAGTTATAATAGGAATCTTTATATGATATTGGAAAGAGTATAATTTTTTTATTTATATAAATATAGGACTTTGCCTATTTTAACCAGCTATATATACCTTATAAAACTGATTATATATTATATAATCATATAATAATATTTTAAAAGCCTACTTATTTCGAAAGGTTTATGAATGATCCTCTCTAATCCAAAAATTAAGTGCGTCATAATCATATTTCTTTGTAATGATATGGTAGACGCTTTCAACAAAAATGTACAACGTTTTTTTGAATCCGGCTTATTACATGTAATAATATAAAGGAGGAAAATGAATGGAACCACTCATAAGCATGGGAGTGCTCGCGCTTATCGGCGCTGCTGCGACGATTGCAGGTGCCTCAGAGGACCTGGAATCTGATGTAGGGTCGCAGAGTAACGCCAATTCACAAGTGCAATTAGCTCCCCAGATGGGCTACATACATCGTATTTACAATAAAGCTATCGCTGGTGAACCGGTCTCCAACGGAATGATGTGTACAATCGGTGCTACTGGAGCTCTTGTCTTAATCAAACACTTTGGTTTTTCCCCGCTCTTTGCACTAGTTATTGGAGCTCTTATTGCAGCTATGGTGCATGGAAGTTATTCCGTTACAGCAATTATGGGCAGAGAGGCCAGTCAAGCTAGATTTAAACAGCCTATATATCTAGACTTGATAAGATCTCACACACCTGTGATCATGGCCTTTGCATTTCTAACAACGTTCTCTGTCGAGGTAGTCTCATACCTAATGGTATATTCACTAGCTCATCCTTTCCCGTTCGTCTTATTATCTTTCCTGTGGGGAATTGTAGTAGGCTCGGTCGGATCTGCCACAGGTGACGTCCACTTAGGTGCAGAGCGTCAGTTCCAGCAGCAGCCTTTTGGTGAAGGTCTAAATGCTTCACAATCAGGAAGCATTGTCCGTAAAGGCGAATCAGGCCTCAGAAACGGTATTGACAACCTCTGGTTCTGCTCGAAGTTCGGTGGACCGATGACAGGGGTCTCTTTTGGAATGGTAGTGTTCCTGGGTACCTGGATCATATTAGTCTTCGACCCCAAAAATGGAGTTGTAGATGGCTGGCTCTCTAATCTTTTAGGTGTGGTTATTGTTATTGTTCTTGGTGTTTGGAACTGGCATATCGAAAAGGAAACCCGTGAAAAATACGGGCCGTTCAAGGAAGATAAGGGCGAAGAGGTGTCCGCATGATAGACATCGTAGGACTTATTGCGCCTAACATTTTTTGGATTCTCGCAATTGTAATCGGCGGTACTTTAATTTCTATCAGTGTCCACTTTATATCTGTTGGAGGCGCTCCAGCAGCAATGGCCCAGGCGACAGGTATAGGTACCGGTACTGTGATGCTGGCAGCCGGAGCCGGAATTGCCGGGATTATAGCTGCTGGAGCTGTAATGGATTTAAACCAGAATTTTGGTGTGGTTCTAGGCGCTGGAGGAGTCGGCGCAATGGTCATGCTGGCAGCAACCATGATAGTCGCTACCTGGATTTACGCCTATGGTGTGGGCGTTATGCCGGTTTCTGCAAAAGTAAAATACGATCCAATCACCAAGTACAGGCAGGATCTCTACGTCTCCCAGGGTACTGAAGGACATGGTATTCCAACTGTTGCATTTGTAAGCTCGCTTCTAGGAGGTCTTCTCGGAGGTATTGGAGCAGCTCTTGCATACTATGCTCTCATGAAAGTAGGCACCTATGCTTACTCAGGAGTAACCCCTCTCGAAGTACATAATCTGAACCTCGTAGGCGTTGTAGCTACTTTCACGATAGGTTTCTTCTTTATAAACTCAGTTATTCCTTCTTACAACATTGTTGGTACCATTGAAGGGTTCCATGACCCGAAATTCAAAAGATGGCCAAAGGCGGCTGTTGCTTCCTTCATTGCATCAATCCCTCTTGGTATTGTAGCAGTAATAGCAGTTGGAGCGCTTGCATTTGCAGGAGGTCTCTAAATGACAGAACAAAAAATGATTCCTCCGAACACATTGATGGCTTTTGGTGCAGTTGGTGGCCTCGTAGGAGTATATCTCGCTTATTTCTTTGCCCCAGCGAACCCTATATTTGTAGTCTTCGGGGCTCTGGGCGCAGTTTTCGCCGCTGTCTGGGGTGCTGATGCAGTCCGACGTATTGCTAGTTACGGACTTGGTACGGGTGTTCCATCAATCGGTATGCTCGCCCTTGGTATGGGGATTATTGCCGTTCTGTTCTCACTTGCCCTCGGTATAGGTGCAGGAGGCCCTATTGTCGCATTCATTGTCTCATGCGCTATCGGAGCTATAATAGGTATTATTTCTGTAAAGATACTCGGCATGACTATTCCAATTATGGTAAGTGCAACAACTGAGATTGCAGGAGCAGGAGCTCTCCTGATTCTCGGACTTGGTATTGTAATTGCCGGCTCCCTTGATTATGCAATATTTGTCAAAGAAGTGGTTACAACAGGCTTCATAATGATGATTTACATCGCCGGCGGTATGGCAATGTTGCACCCACACAACTCAAATCTGGGACCTGACGAAACGCAGGACAGACTCCTTGCACTCTCTGCGGAAAAAGCAGGAATTGCAGTGGTTCTCTCAGGTTTCGCATCCGTAGCAGGTATGGGAGCAGTTGTTATAACAGTACTTATTGGAATCATTATCTGGTACTATTACTTCGGCAAATACTACGGCTTTGTCAAGAGAGATGCATACAAAGTTGTCGATACCGGCCTGCTGCCAACTGAGGAGGAAATGCAATGAGTATAGTTCGCATAACTCCAGAAATACATCTGGTAATGGAGACAGATACCGGTTTGATCGCACAGGAGCGAGAGGACGTTCTCCAATACAGCTTGGGACCTGTCTTTGAAAGGCTAGACAAGCTGGATCTAGTAGCAGATGACCTGGTGAATTCCCTTGCCCCAAGCCGGCCGCTCCTTAACACCTGGCCAGGCCGTGAAAACGCGTCCTATAAAGCTGGATTCTATACCAATGCCTGGTATGGGATTGTTGTGGGCTTTTTCTTCTTCGGGATGGTTCTCCTTTTAATATATCTTAGTAGTTTGACGGCGGGAGGAGCTTAAAATGGCAAACAAGAAAGATGCTGCCCCAGGGTGGCCCATCCTGAAAGGTGAATACGAAGCTGGTGATTCTAAGAATCCAGTTTGTGTAATTACCTGCGGATCACACCTTCCGGGAAAGCCTGTTCTTGATGCAGGTGCAGCAATTACAGGATCGTGTAAAACCGAAAATCTCGGTATTGAAAAGGTCGTTGCCCACATTATCTCAAACCCTAATATCAGGTTCCTCCTTGTGACCGGTACTGAAGTTAAAGGGCACGTACTTGGACAATCAATAATAGCTCTGCACGCAAACGGTGCAAAAGATAGCAGGATTGTAGGAGCCCCGGGTGCAATTCCTTATGTAGAAAACCTGACCGCAGACGCAATTGCCCGTTTCCAGCAGCAGGTCGAAGTCATTAACATGCTTGACACTGAGGATATGGGTGCAATTACTGGCAAGGTAAGAGACCTTGTTTCAAAAGACCCGGGGGCCTTTGATGCCGAACCCATGGTCCTAGCAATCTCCGAAGGAGAAGGAGAAGGAGAAGAGGGAGCTGGGGTCAGACCGCTTGGAGCCGAAATTGCATTGGTCCGCAGCAGGATGAAAGGGATCGAAAGCAGCCTGATCGACATCGGAAACCTCAATAAGTTTCATGCAGGTGTAGGCGCAGGAAAGCTTGAAGGGTTCATGATAGGATTGACCTTCACCATTGCTATTCTTGGAATGCTATTGTTAGGGAGGTAAAAGAATGGCAGAAGCTGAATATGGACAGGGAGTCCCAATGGCGACTACCCCGCAGATGGGAGCAGTCGATACGACTGTCGAAAGTATCCGATACAGAGCTCAGTTAATCGCAAGAAACCAGAAGCTTGATTCAGGTGTAATGGCTACCGGGATCTCAGGGTTCGCAGCGGGATTCATATTTGTATTCCTGGTAATTGTTGTAATCCCGATGTTGGTCTGGGGTATATAACGAGGTGAGTGTCATGAGTGATGGAAAAGCACCCGTAGTTATTGTAGATCAAAGCGAGTTTAACACGGCCATGAAGCGGCTCGATAACATTGAAGAAAAAGTCGAGTTCGTTGGCAGTGAAATTGCTCAGAGAATCGGAAAGAAGGTAGGAAGGGACATCGGAATTCTGTACGGCGGCGTGATTGGCCTGCTGCTCTTCCTTGTTTATGTCACGGTAACATCAATGTTCGCAGTAATGCATTAACAACTGAGGGATTAAAATGTTCAAATTTGATAAGAAACAGGAAGTTTTTGAGATAGGTGGAGTCAAATTCGGTGGTCAGCCAGGCGAATATCCAACTGTATTAGTAAGCACCATGTTCTATGGGAAGCACAAGATCGTTTCAGACGAGGACAAGGGAATTTTTGACAAAGCAACTGCGGAATCGCTCTGGAATGCCCAGCAAACAATGAGTGATGCCACTGGTCTCCCCTATGCAAACCAGATCGTAGGTGAAACCCCAGAAGCGATAACTAACTACATAAAGTGGTTCACTGACATCGATGACCACACTCCTTTCCTGATCGACTCCTCTGCCGGAAATGTAAGGGCTGCTGCTGCTAAATATTGTACCGAGATCGGTGTTGCACACAGGGCTGTGCACAACTCGATCAACGCAAGTATCGAACAGGCAGAAATCGATGCACTTACTGAAAGCGATGTGGAAGCATCTATTGTGCTCGCCTTTAACGCAGTCGACCCCACCGTAAAAGGAAAGCTGGACGTTCTTGAAGTCGGTGGTTCCGGACTAACAAAAGGAATGCTTGAGATCGCAAAGGACTGTGGAATCAAGTACCCCTTAATCGACGTCGCTGCAATGCCGCTTGGCGCAGGCTCTGGCCCTACTATCCGCTCGGTGCCCACAATGAAAGCAAAATTCGGGCTGCCAGTCGGCGGAGGATACCACAACATGGCATCTTCCTGGAGCTGGTTAAGGAAATTCAAGAAAACTATGCCTGACCCACAGGCTATCTACATGCCTTCAGACATTGGTACCAACCTGGTAGCACAGATTGCAGGTTCCGACTACCTTCTCTACGGACCTATCGAGAACGTCAACCAGGTTTTCCCGGCTGTCGCAATGGTTGACATTATGCTTGGTGAAACCGCAAAAGATCTTGGTATCGAGATCGTGGACCTGGCAAACCATCCGGTAACCAAACTGACGTAAACAGAACTACGAATATTAAAAAGCATTAGCAGAGGAAATTTGTCCTCTGCTTTCCCTATTTTTTATATCATTGTGACTTTTTTACCAAATTTTGTTCTTATTTTATCTATTATTCTTCTGGCACACTTTCATTTTTATCTGCTTTAGGAATATATCCAGCAAACTAGAAAATACACTATGCCCAGGTTAAACCGGAAAACATGACATTTAGGTAAACCCAAAAGAAAGAAGTAGAAAAGATAAAAGGGCTTATTTTTCAGGAGAAAAGTACCTGGCCGGCTAAATAATTCCTTCAGAACTGCCAGGTACTTTGAATCCACTCCCAAACTCGCTTTTTGGGACTGTTATTGCTTCTGAAGATCATGAGTTATCAGGGGAATTGTAAAATATGTGAGTTTTTATCCTGTGCACAAGCAGGAATTGTACAATCTACTCCCAAACCTACAGTTGTTAAAAAAAATGTCAATTGATGCCTTCAACCGATACCCTTGAGATTAAACTAAGGTCGGCAATCAAAGATTAGACAGACTGTAAGGATAGGGTGAAATCAATAACGCGATCTTCCAGGTTATAGCAGTCCGATTTACATCCCAACTTTTTTTAACTTACATATTGTACACTGTCTTAACACATATATATAAAGAGTTGTGAACCGATGTCATCCGTTTCAGATCACTTGTTAAGCTTTTCATGTAACGTTACAAGATAAATAATTAAGGGTTAGAAAGTAAAGCAATGTACAAAAACACGCCTAAAGGTAAATTGACGGAATTTGTAAGTGGCCAATATTGTATAATATTTCAAAATTAACTTGGAAGATCAAAGGAATGTTTATTAAGTTCAATCGTCAAGAAGTAGTACTAAATAGAAAGATTTAATATTCGTTAGTACTTACCAGTACCGTAACAGATTTCTAAGTAAAAACGTTTAGTATTTGCAAAGTACTTCATTATAAAAACATTTTTTAATCCTTCAAACCGGGAACCATAAAGAGTCCTGATCTTACGGGCATCAAAACGGATCATAGCATAAAAAACCAGGAAACCGGAAAGTATCGGGTGGAAAATATGCTGATCAGAAAGAACATATCCCTCGATGATAAATATCTTAAAAAGTTACAGCCTCTTCTAGATGCCAATAACGGGAATTTAAGTGCTGCAGTCAGGGATACAATTGAAATTGCGGATACAGCTCTTACAAATCATAAAAGTATTAACGACGCAATTCAATTTTTAAAGGAAACTCCTGCAAAAGAAGAGTTAAACAATACAATCCAGAATGGAGAAAATATCGTTATAAATAAAACAATGCTTGAATGGTTGTTCAAGTGTACCAAAGGCAGGCTTACTGAAGAAGAGCTTGTCAATGAGCTTATTAATCCGTTCGAAATTCAGGATATGAAACAACTCGAGGATTACCTGAACAGGGTTTTCAGAAGCTATCAATGGACAATTCGAACTTCAATAAAATGTGAAGACACTAATAACCCTGAGTCTGCACTGGTAATTATTTCCAACTCTACAGTATACAGCAGAGATTTTTTTGCCCAGTTGGTGGCTCATTTTCTTTCCAGATGGAAGCAACTTGATGTTGAGCATGTTTTCAGGAGATCAAATTCGACCCAAATCTCATTCAGAAAGAACACATCTACCTCTTTGAACGAGATTATGCCTGGAATCCGAAAACATTTTGGATACCTTGACCTTTTATGGAAGGAACTGGATGACAATACAGAATTCTGGATTCAACTCATGTATACCTATAATGCTGAAAGGTTCAATCTCGTGACTCTTCATCGGAGTCAGTTTGAAGTTTTTGCAACCGGAGAAGTCCCAAATCCGACAAAAATGCTTGAGCGCCTGTGCAAGCAGTCGGTAAGTGATATGACCCTTCCGGATTTACTGGTTCATTTCAGAAGAACGTACCTTGCAACTCAGCTTGTCAAAAATATAGAAATTTCCCTCAACCCCGGAAACGAGTCAGTAACTATTTTCCATGACTTCAAAGATGAAAGGGTTGTTCGCAACCTTGTGGAATATTTTTCGAAAATATTCAGGGAAAATGGCACGCCTTTTGAAACATCTTCGTATTCAAGCATGATTGAATTCCGATTCTTCCAGAGACAAAAATCTGATAGTTCAGATTTATGTTTAATGGAAGAGCCCGAATAACCTCAAAGAAACACAAAAATCTATATGTCAAGCTCAACAGCTAAAGAAGATGTTAAAGCAAATATTAAAGGCAAGTACTAAGAGAAATTAAACAATAAATAAAAGAGAAATAATAAAAACAAATAGAATAAAGATTTAAAATTTTAGCTTACAGATTAAATTATTTAAGAATCTTTGATGCCTGAAACCTATATTTAAAGGTTGACCTATTTTTCGCCATCTAACTTAACCTTTTGCAACCCCTAAAGGGAGAACTCTTGCAACCTTGCGAGCGATACCCAGCTCGTGCACGACATTTACTACTTCACTGCTGGATTTATATACACCCGGAGCTTCCTCTGCAATTACGGAGGGATGTGTGGCTCTTACTGTAATACCATGAGCTTCAAGATCTTCTTTTATGCTCTGTCCACGGAATTCCTTCTTTGCATGTGCCCTGCTCATGATCCTTCCGGCCCCATGGCAAGCACTGCCAAAGGAAACATTCATAGCTTCCTGTGACCCGCACAATATAAAAGAAGGAGTCCCCATGCTTCCAGGAATCAAAACCGGTTGCCCTACATCCCTGTACACGGCTGGAACTTCAGGATGTCCTGGAGGAAAGGCTCTTGTTGCTCCTTTCCTGTGCACGTATACCTCTTTCTTCCTGCCGTCCACGACATGTTCTTCAAGTTTTGCCACGTTGTGAGCAACGTCATAAAGCAGATCCATACCCAGGTCGTCAGCATCCCTACCGAATACATTCTTAAATGATTCCCTTGTCCAGTGAGTAATTATCTGACGGTTTGCCCACGCATAATTTGCAGCACAGAGCATGGCTTTAAAATAGTTTTGAGCTTCCCTTGACTGGGCAGGAGCACAAGCAAGCTGTTTATCCGGAATTTCAATTTTATAGTTCTTTACAGCCTGAGAGAGTTCCTTTAGGTGATCAGTACATATCTGGTGCCCTGCACCCCTTGACCCGCAGTGGATCATTACTGTAACCTGTCCTTCTTCAAGTCCGAAAGTTGAAGCCATTTCCTGATCATAGATCTTATCAACATACTGAACCTCAAGGAAGTGGTTTCCGCTCCCGAGAGTTCCTAACTGAGGTTTTCCCCTGTTTCTGGCTTTTGTGCTTACTTGAGAAGGGTCGGCTCCTTCCATATATCCATTTGCCTCACAATGTACAGTATCGGCTTCTACACCATACCCAGCCTCTACGGCCCATCTTGCACCCTCAAGAAAAGCACTGTCCAGCTCCTTGTCTGAAGCCCTGAACTGGCTTTTGGAACCAACACCTGCGGGCACGTTATTAAAAAGCTCGTCAGTTAACCTCTTAATATTCGGAACCACCTCTTCCTTCTGAAGGTTTGTACGAATGAGCCTTACCCCGCAGTTGATATCAAAGCCCACCCCGCCTGGGCTTATAATTCCTTCTTCTGCATCAAAAGCCGCAACACCCCCTATAGCAAAACCATAGCCAAGGTGGGCATCAGGCATCGCCATGGAGTACTTCTGAATGCCAGGGAGGGTTGCTACATTTGCAATCTGGTCGATAGTCCCGGGTTCGATGCCTTCAAGTAAACTTTCGGATACAAATAAGCGGCCTGGAACACGCATGTTGGGGATATGTCCGATAGGAATTTCCCAGTCATTGTCGGAAAGCTTCCTTACCATACTCTTTACATCCCCCTTTACATTTTCTGTATCTGACTCCTCAATAGCTGTATCTTCACTTTCTACCATGATTGATTTTCCCTCTCCTTTATACTTTATTGATATAACTATGGAACTATTATTTACTTACATTTCCTAAAGGCTCTGCAATTAGCTTTGGAAACGCAATCAAGATACACTGCATCAGGCTGGATTAAAGTTACAATGAATTTGAAAACGCCTGATAGTAAGATTAGTTGATATAAAGTCGATCTAAATCTAACTGAATCAGTTCAGGACTAGGTAATTCAACTTGAGATATACTTGAGATATTATAGTGAAGGATAGGATAATAATTCATATACATGAAGATATGCATGGCGTAAAACAGCAAAAGGTAAAAGAGATAAAAGCGGCCAGCACCTGGGGATAAGGAAAAATGTTATATTTCTTTAAATATCCACAACGACCTGAGCCTTCCAGCCGTCGGCAGTCTTCATTATTTCTAACTGGTTATAAGTAACAGCCTTGATTTCAGTCTCAAAGGGGTGGCTTTCAGGATAGTATTTTTCGCCCACTGCCTGAGCGGTTATCGAGTATTCGCCTTCTTCTTCCCTGATTTTCTCAACCCGAAACTCCCTGAAAACAATCTCATCAACTTCAAAGATATATAAAAGTTCAGAAAGCCAATCCACAAGCAGTGACTCCAGGTCAGGCGATTTGAGAAAAACTTTCCTTTCTACCTCTCCCGAAACTTTATCGGTATCAATAATAACATTGAACATGGCGAGAGCCGAGTTTTCAAATGTTTCTTCCAGAGTGTTTCCATAAGCCAGGAATTTAATATCTGCAGTGTGATCTAGATACTCATACTGTTTTACTTGAGATGACATAGTCAGGTATTAGTTTTGTGTTACATTAATCTATTCGCTGCAAAAATCTGCGTTCAAATCTTAGGGAAATTTTCCCTGAACTTAGGCAGAATAAATTTTGCAAATTATTAGAAAGAGGAGATGGTGTTATTCCAGATTCTTCCAGATATAATGAATTCTCTGAATTGCCGTTATATGGCTGGTTACAGCAATAAGGATAACAGCCCAGCCCAGAATTGAAAAACCTACAATTGGCATTGGAAAGGCAAAATTACCGAAAGCTGCAAGAATTATAACTACAAGCCGATCAGCCCTGCCCATGACTCCTCCATAGTACCTCCCCAGGCTAAGTGCTTGAGCCTGGGTCCCTAAATAACTGGTAAGTAGCACACCTACAATTGCCGCAACTCCAACCTGCCAGGAGACATAACCTGCAAAGAAGATGCTGCATATGATAAAGACATCCGAATAACGGTCAATCACGTGATCCAGAAAATCACCCCTTGGGGTGGCTCTATTTGATTTCCGTGCGATTACCCCATCAAGGGCGTCAAAAATCGAGTTAAGTACTACCAGAATACCTGCCAGCAGAACAAATTCCCTGGACGCAGGTGAGTAATAAAAACTGAGCCCTGCAAAGAATGCACAGATAAGGGAAGCTATGGAGACTGTATTGGGTGAGACCTCATATCTGACGAAAAATTCTGCCAATGGTTCGATAACTTTTGTGGCAAAGGGTCTCAGGGTGTTAAATGTCATGGTACTCGGTATTCTTCCTTTAAGTGATATCCGTAAGAGAAAGCCACCCCAGAAAAAGGCATCTTATCTTGTTCGGTATCTCGTTTTGGATCTGCTTATTTATAGTATCGTTTCTGTGTTTACCTGTTTTTTATATTTATACTTAAGGCTGTATGATTATCTGATCACTCAATAGATAAGTTTACTTATTTTCTTTTAGTGCTGTTGAATGGT
>JAMXLQ010000126.1 GCA_024280975.1 Methanosarcina sp. | reverse complement strand
GAGAATTTGGTCCTATTCTTCCGTCCATATCATAAGCTGCAATAATGAGGTCTCCAGGCCTAGCGGTATCGCTCCGGATTACGCAATCTCTTTTGACTATCCCGATAATAGCAACTGACATAGAATTGTATTCGGCATCTGGATGGACATGCCCGCCTACGACAGGAACCCCGAATTTCCTGACCCCTTCAGCCAGGCCTTCCATGAGTTCCTTGCAGGTTGTCTCGGAGTTTGAGGAAGCTATATCTACCATAGCAAGAGGCTTTCCTCCCATTGCTGCGATATCGTTTACATTAACGACTACAGCTCCATAACCTGCCCACCAGGGACTGGCATCCAGCAGCCTTCCCCATATTCCATCTGCTGCAAAGAGAATAACATCGTCTCCTCCTATATCGATAACTGCCGCATCGTCTCCAAAATCAACGATTGCGTTTTGGTACTCCGGACGGACGGCTTCGAAAATTGAAACAATGTCTTCAATCTGTTTTTTTCGGGTAACCCCTTCGAAGTTTTTTATCCTTTCTGCGAGCTCTTTCAGGTTCAATGTCGGGCTTCCTTTTGTTTTTAAATTAATACAAATATTTCAGTAGTATAAATATAAACACGTCAGTACAGCGCAAAGTAGTCAGTAATTCAAATATGGTAATCAGTAGTACAAACATAATTATATCAGTAAACAGTATCATTTTTTAGTAAACTACCAATGACCTAGATAGGCTAAGAAACTTCCCGTTTGAAGATACTATGAGGCATTTTTGCGAGTACAATTTTGTTAATCCTTTATCTCTTTTTTCTTTGTTGCATAGTGAAGAAGCGACAGCTTTTTATTAAGTTCTTTTATCTTATTAAGGCAACCTAATATAATTTTCAGATGTATAAAAATCTCTTATTGATAAAAAATGGAGTGAAAAAAATGGTAGCAAAAGTTGATGCCGATTCCTGTACAGGCTGTGGAACCTGTGTAGACGAATGCCCAGCAGCTGCAATTTCCCTCAACGACGATGATATTGCAGTTGTCGATGAAAATGAGTGCCTTGACTGCGGTGCATGCGAAGATGCCTGCCCGAACAACGCAATCACAATTGAGTAAGTTTTTAAGTACATGTTACAAACAGGTCTGAGAAGCGGAGTATTCTGACTCCGTCTTTTCAGGTTTTTGATACTTAATTTTGATTAAAATTTTTTTTCAATCCAGGGCTAAAGTCTACTGATTCTACTTTTGATGTATTCTTTACTTGGAGCCACTACCCATTTCAAGCCTTCTGTTTCCCGTTTTCCTTAAGGATTTCTCTTGCTTTTTCGATATCCTCTTTCGTCTGGATTTTTATAAGCTTTCTGCGCTCTTCGCTCATCTGTGACATATCCTGAGCAAGGAGTCCGTAAGCGTCAGCTCTGCACTGTCTGCAGTGGCGCATTTGCAGGACATAAGGTTCACATGCCTGTTGGACAGCTTTCCTCTCTTCTGCAGTAGGCGGCTCAATGTTTGCAAAGGCTCCCTGGTTGATAAGAGGCATAATATTCATTATATAGACCCCGAGTTCGTTGAGTTTTCTGGCAATCTCAACTACATGTTTATCATTAATTCCCGGGATAAGCACAGTGTTGACTTTGACAACTACGCCTGCATCGACAGCCTCTTTGACACCTTTAAGCTGGTTCTTCACCTGGATTTTTGCGCCTTCAATTCCCCTGTAAACCTTTCCATGATATACTATATGATCCACGATTTTTGCCTGGATTTCAGGGTCGATTGCATTAATCGTTACCGTTAATGTTGAGACTCCCACGCGCAGAATATCCTCCAGCTTTTCGGGAAGCAAGAGTCCGTTTGTACTCATACAAAGCGTAAGTTCAGGGAACTCTTTTTTTATTAATTCAAAGGTCTCAAAAGTCTCTTTGTTGGCCAGTGGATCGCCTGGGCCTGCAATTCCGACAACCTTAATAAAGGGGTAATCTCTCAGTACCTGCCTTGTCTTCTCAAGGGCTTCCTGCGGAGTAAGAACCTTACTCGTAACTCCTGGGCGGCTCTCGTTTACACAATCAAATTCCCGAACGCAGAAGTTACACTGAATATTGCATGATGGAGCCACAGCCAGGTGAATTCTCCCGTATTTGTGCTGGGCTTTCCTGTCATAGCAGGGATGTTCGGCAATCTTTCTAAGGAGCCCTTCTTCAAATTTAGGGCTATCTATATTATTTATAGGATTGTCTTCTGGCAAATGTATTCTCCTCCGTTCGGAGTTTAGAAGTACAGCATAATCTCAGTACAGGGGGATTTTAGGATGTCTTATCCAGTCTATGATACACCCCTTGATATACATTGTGAATTTATCTGGAATATAGAGAATTTTAAGATGCCTTCTCCGAGTTCCTTCATTTTCAAGTTTAAGTCTGTATATAAAAATCTCTTTAATTATATAAAAGCTCAGCATGACATAATGTTTTCTCAGTGAATTTATTTCTCAATGTATTTCGGGGGTAAGGTTGCGGAAGTAATTATACGTATTAAGTATTCTCAAGATAAACTTGCCATATCTGATCATTCTGAGAAATTGTCCATTTCGCACCATTTTCCTTCTCCTTCCCAGACCCTGACCCTAAGCGGAAAGTCGAATTTCTCCAGGAGGCGGGAATGAATATGCTGGCAGAGGTGTTCAGAACTTGGAAATTCAAGGATTTCGTTTAACAGAATATGGTCGTATTTTTCAAGAGTTTCCTTAATCCCTTTCTTCAGGTCATAAAAGTCGATGACCATCCCATTTTCCCTGACTTCTCCTTCTACTAAAACCTCGATTTTATATGTATGGCCATGTACTCTTCCGCATTTTCCGTGTCCTGGAAGGTAATGGGCACTGTCTATATAGTCAATAACTCCCAATCTCATTTTTGTCATCTGGTGCGCCCCATTTCAATTAAACATCATTTTTTAAGCATTTCTTCTTCGTTTTATGCTCTTTTTATTTTCCTCAGTTCCGGTTATAAGCAACCCCACATCCTGTGGGTCTGGGGGATAACTCTTGTATCTATGATTTCAAGCAGACTTTTCTGTAGTTCCATAATTCTCTGTACGGACGCTTGTATAGATCGCGGACTCATCGGATCACGGCCGATCGGAGTTTCAGGCTGGAGGATTACGCAGGATACGTAAGGAGCTATAGCTTCTACAGCGGGGTTTACGCTTTCTAATTCTGCATTCCTGTCTATCACAATCTTACAAAAACAATCTCTTGAGTTGTTTTTTCTCAAAAGCCTGAAACATTCTACTGTATTTTTTAAATGTGCTTCCCGAGCTTCAGGCCCTATACCCCTAAGTGATTCAGGAAGTTTAAAATCCCCGGAAACATATGTAACTTTTTCATCCAGTTTTCTCGCCTGCTCAGGCAAGGTCATATTGGATTCAAGGTAAAGCGGCGAGGCTAGATTCAGCTTTTCTATGAAATCCGCATACAGGAGAGGTTCTCCTCCGGTTAGCGAAACTGAATGGAGCTTTTTGAAAGGTTGTAGCATAGATTCAAGTTGGCTAATACTTACAGGGTTTTTGATTTTCTCAAAGCTGCCACTCCCTTCCACCTGCTCATAATCACAGGTTCCAGGATTTGCAAAATCCGTATCACAATAATTACAATTTAGATTGCAGCCAGAAAAGCGGACAAAAGCCTGCCTTGTCCCAACATATGGGCCCTCTCCCTGCACAGAACAGAAGACTTCCCTGATAGGAGCAGAAGCAAAATCCGAAGCTGACGTTATACCACTCCCAGGGGTCTGGACTTTCTCAGGTCCTTTTCTATATCTTCAAGTTCTCGGACATAGGCTTCCCCTACCGCCTGCATGAAGCTTGCAACCTGTTTGTCTTCGCTTATCCCGGCCTCTTTGAGATTTCCATATACATTATGAGAAACGTTGATACCAAAGTGGATTTTCTGGGAAACTGCAGAGGTACTGGCAATTGAGACTGTCAGCTTTTTTCCTTTAAAGAAAAGGTCATCTCCTTCTCGCGTTGTCTGAACACCGAGATCTGCAAGGTATTCTCTTACAAGAGCTGTAAAAAGACGCTGTCGTGCATAAATAAGTTTCAGGTCTGTAGAATCAAAATGTTCAATAATGAAACTTATCATATCTTCGGACCAGATTGATTCGTTTGCTCGTCGGTCTTCCAGGTCGATCATGTGCTCGATTTTAACGTCACAGGCTCCTCTAAACACTACAACCGAGTCCTCCTGAACTCCAAAACTGTTGTAGGCCCAGAGAGAGGAAATCTGGCTCCCGTCATAATCAAATTTCTCAGGTAAAACAATACATTTCATGGAATTCTCTCTGCAAGTCTTTCTGCAAGTTTTCTTCTAATTTTTCTTTAATGTACTTTATCAACTCTCTATCTGGTTTTCTGGATCAAATTCCAAGCCTATCCAGAAGAGGGTCTTTTACACCTGCGTTTTTAAAAGCACGTGCTCTGCGCACACAGCTCTCGCATTCTCCACAAGGAATTTCTCCACCGTGGTAGCAGCTCCAACTGTACTCAAGAGGAGCTTTTGCTTCGAGAGCTCTTCTTACGATCTCTGTTTTTCCAAGTTCAATTAGAGGAGCCAGTATTTTTACCCCATTCTGGGTTGAATAGGAAAAAGCTCCGTCCATCGCCTGCACGTAGGCCAGGGAATTGTCAGGAAAAGTGCCTGCCTCTTCTCCATTAAAGCCAACAACAAGGTAATCACATTCTCTGCTTTCTGCAAAACTTGCTGTAATATTGAGCATTACCCCGTTTCTATTGGGAACCCAGACAGCCTTCGCTGAAGCATCTGTAATTTCCTTAGGGGCTGCTTCGTCGATGTCCTCCAAAGATAAGGATGGGACTTCAGTACCCCTGTTTACGAGAGAGGTGGATGTTATTTCCGATAGCCAGTCCAGTTTTACAACCCTGTGCTCAATTCCGAAATATTCGCATACCTTTCGTGAGTACTCAATTTCTCTCTCTCTGGCCCTCTGCCCATAATCAAAAGTAATAGCCATCTCAATCTCAAAATCTTCTGCTGCAATTGCGAGCGCTGCGACAGAATCAAGCCCGCTGCTCAGGAGAGTCATAGCTTTCATTTTTATCCGCTACTTAAACTTACTGTTTTAACTGTATTTTAACTGTCTTATAGTCACTGTTTAAGCTGATTATCTGAACTTAACAAGAAATTAAATTGATCATTTAAACTCAACGTGGAATTTCCCTAAATTTACTCTTTTAGGATTCCCTAGATATTCTTGAGGGATTATTCCAATAATACCAATAGCTCGTATTTAAAGGTAGCTGTCTTTGTAATTGTCTTCTTGATAGAATCTCAATACTTTGCTTCTGGCTTCATTTTGCTCCAGATTCATTCCTTATGCAACGTTGAATATAGTTCCGGTTTAAGTTCGAGTATTAAGTTCCTGCTCTAAAATCCTACTCTAAAACCAATTCTAAACCCAACTCTGAAACTCTATTTATAGAATTCTAATTCTTGGAGACGGCTTTAAATAATTTTCAGCGAATTCTTTTTAGTGAACCCCACTATATATTAAATAGGGAAATTTAATCGAAGAGGTGGGATTACTTGATTGGAATTATTTCAGACTCACACGATAACATGAATGCTCTCCGAAAAGCTGTGGAATTTTTCAATGAGAGAGGGGTAAAAGCAGTGCTGCACGCAGGAGATCTTGTATCTCCGTTTACGGCGAGAGCCTTTAAGGAATTGAAGCCAAAACTTTACTTTGTATTCGGAAACAATGACGGAGACAAAGTAATGCTTACAAAGCGATTTGAAGAAATCGGGGCTACTTCCTGTGGGAACTTTGGGGATCTGACAATTGACGGACTGCATATTGCCCTTCTACATGGGACAAATGAGGCACTGGTCAAAGCGATTGCCAAATCAGGGGAATTTGACGTGGTAGTCCGCGGTCATACTCACGATCCAGATGTCAAAATTATTGAGGGGGTCACTGTGATAAAGCCAGGGGAGTCCTCGGGCGTGCTTTCCGGAAAGTCAACAGTCGCTATTCTTGAGATTGCAAACCTTAACGTTGAAATAACACAGCTTAAACTGGACTGATTTTACTTTTCTCTTATTTTTAGCGCGCTTGAATTTTTTGGCGTTTTTTAGCGTTTTGGGGTGGGCCAACTGAGTATGGTTAGCTGGCGGTAATACCGGAAATTATATCGATTTTCTCGCCGTTTCCATTTCAATTATTTTTGAAACAATTTTTCATTAAAGGTTGTAACAGCCATGGAACCAGCAGGAATAGAACCTACAAATCCTTTACTCGACAAGACAGATAAAACGGAAAAAGCTTCCGGAAAAAGGAAAAATATCCTTATTTTTGCCTGCTCTAGCCTCTCTAACACAGGAAAACTTACGATGCAGGCAGCTTCTATTCTTGCTTTCCGGAGGCCTGATCTGTACAGGGCTGCAGCTGCTCAAAAAGGGATTGATGAGATTGAAGATGCAGTATCAGGCGGTTTTAAGGTTCTTGCACTGGACGGCTGCTCGGACCGCTGCGCCACAAAAAAGCTCAAGGAAGCCGGGCTGAAAGCCGATGTATATATGATGGTCACTGAACTCGGGATTGAAAAAACAAGGTCTTCGGATGTGAAACCTGAATATATAGAGAAAATTATCAGAGCTATAAAAGAAGTCTGAATTCAACTTCTCAGAATTATTTTTAATTTATCATTTTTAATATCAATATCCCCGCTTGAGAATAGCTATCAATTCCTCTGCATGAGGCATTTTTTCTCTAATTTTTGTGCAAACTGAAGCGATATCGTAATCAAGGCGTAGGTGCTCTACTTTTCCGTTTTCCGTATCAAAAATGGCACAGCTTGCCCTGGAATCTCCGTCCCTAGGCTGTCCGACTGATCCAGGATTTATTATTGTCAGGGTTCCGAGTTTCCTGTTCATAGGGATATGAGAATGCCCGACAACAAGAAATTCTGCTTCCACAGGTTCCATTGCTTCGTTTATCATATTTTGAATTTCTTCATCTGAAGTTTCAGGTTTTATATATTCGAACATAGAACGAGGGCTTGCATGGATCAAATAGAGCTTTTTTCCACCAATTTCTTCTCTGATCAGAAGGGGTAGTTTCTGAAGGTATTCTATTCTTGATCTATCAAGAATTTCCCAGGTGTATTCCCTGGTTGCAATAGAGAGGTGCTTGTACTTATATCCACACTGACAGTCCACCTTAAAGGCAACTGCATTATCGTGGTTTCCTCTTATTACAGGAATTCCTTTCGTGCACAGGAGATCAATGCATTTATCCGGATCAGGCCCATAGTCAACAACATCTCCGAGACAGATGGCTCTATCATGAGGAATTTCTAGAACGGTCTCTAAAGCTTCGTAATTTGCATGGATGTCGGCAATTAGCAGGATTCTCATATTTTCCTCTTTTCCCTTAGATCTCCTTCTCTTACCTTCTTTCCCATTATTTGTTTTTATTTTTTCCTTATTTACTTGCGAGAAAAAAGAATTTAGAAATTAAGAACTGATATAATAAAGCAACATAACCTTAAAGCAATAATATCTAAAATTAATGAATATATAGCTATTTCAAGATTATTTGAAACGACCAAAAATGACAGCTTTCTTTGAAAATATAAAATGATAACTTTTCACTAGATAATAAGTAAAAAGGATCCTAGTATTATGACTTCTGCAAAACCTGCCCAAAATTCCACCCCTCATCTTCCTGAAGATTTTGACTCCCGGATATCCGGTATTCTCCCTTATTATTCCTGTTTTCATCAGGAAACTATCAATCTCGTCAAGTCCATGCCATCCAGCCCGAGAATCTGGCTGGATACTGGATGCGGAACAGGATCTCTGGTTAATAAGGCAATTGAAGAATTTTCAGCTACGAAATTCCTTTTACTTGATCCCTCAGAAGGTATGCTGAATCAGGCAAGGAAAAAACTATCATCTTGCCCTGCTAATAGGCTGGAATTTCTGAAAGCTTCCCCTACCCAAGAGTTCTCTCAGGAATTGGAGGAAAACCTGGATGTTATAACTGCAATACAGTGCCATCATTATCTGAACCGCGAAGACAGAACCAGGGCCACTGGCGTGTGTTATAATCTTCTAAAAGTAGGTGGGATTTATATCACCTTTGAGAACATCAGACCGCTAACCGAAGAGGGAATTCTCATAGGAAAAAGATACTGGCGTAATTTCCAGTTAGTTCACGGTAGGAATGAGGAAGAAGTAAAGGAACATCTGGAGCGCTTTGATACTGAATATTTCCCGATAACTGTCGAAGAGCATCTGAAACTCTTAAGAGAAACAGGGTTCAGGACAGTGGAGTTATTTTGGTACTCTTACATGCAGGCTGGTTTTTACTGTATCAAATAACTGTTTTTCTAGTTTTTATTCTATTTTTGCTCTCTTCCCTATTTTTCTTGCGAAATTTAAAATCACATTAATTAGCTGAGAAATTCCATTTCTTAACCAACAAGATAATTTTTTTATTAATGAAATGGTATTAATATTGATTCTACATCTGTTTTTGTGATGAAGACAGAATCTAAAGAACACTCTTTAGAAATACCTTTGGATGGTAACTATTTATGGAAAATTTTGTAGTTTATTTACTGATTGGTGCTGCAGCAGGTATTTTAAGCGGATTATTTGGGATTGGTGGTGGGATTATAATTATTCCTGCACTTGTTTTTTTACAAGGATTCTCTCAAATAAAAGCCCAGGGAACCTCTCTAGTTGCACTGCTTCCACCTGTAGGCATACTTGCATTTCTTGAATATTATAAAAGAGGATATACTGATGTATATGCAGGCATAGTTATTTGCATTGCTATGGTTATTTGTGCAAAATTCGGAGCACAATTCGCAAATATGCTTCCACTTGACATATTAAGGAAAGCTTTCGGAATATTTGTCATCTTAGTAGGAATAAAAACTTTTGTGGGAAAATAAGTATTTTTAGTATCTACTAAAAATATTAGCGACCATTAAGTTTATGATAATCGGTTTATTAATGTTAATTTCGTGGAAATTAACATGTGCAGTGTCAATTAATCAAAACATAAAATAAATTTCTCAAGTTTTTAAAAGCTTCTTGTTTTTTTGGATATTTTATGGTTATAACCAATCAAATGCCTAAAAAAGAAAGTTAAAGGTCTAAATAAAAAGATTTGAGTAAAATGTATGCTCCTGGAGCTTGCAGGAGTCTTTGAAGTTTTGTGGCTCCAGGATTCCTAAAAAAGAAATGGAATTAATACGAAGAATATTTTTTCTTCGCAGTTCTTGTATCTCTCGAATAACCCGTGCTGTTCGTATTGCGAGAGTCATTTCGAGAGCCGTTGCGAGTGCCGCCGCGATATTCACTAGCATTCTTTGAGCTTCTCCCCTTTGATTTCTGGGCAAGCTCTATGAAGGGTTTTCGACCTCTCTTTTTATCTTTGAAGATTTCGAGCAGGGCTGAAGCCTGAGCAAAAGGCACGGTTACGAAAGAGAAGTGAGGGAAAATTTCTGCATCCCTTATTTTCAGGT
>JAMXLQ010000125.1 GCA_024280975.1 Methanosarcina sp. | reverse complement strand
GCCATTCATCTAAACTTCTTACAGGAGGCTATCCAGCCAGAAGGGGATAAGGATGCTACTGGTTGTCTTGATATGATAAAAGAGATCTGCTCTGTACTGGGCACGCCAGTAATTATTAAAGAAACAGGAGCCGGAATCTCAAGAGAAGATGCCCTACTCCTCCAAAAGGCAGGCGTGTCTGCAATTGATGTAGGAGGTGCAGGAGGTACAAGCTGGGCAGGTGTTGAAGTCTACAGGGCCAGGGAAAGTGGAGATTCGGTCTCTGAACACCTTGGGGAACTCTTCTGGGATTTTGGAATTCCCACCGTTGCCAGCATTATAGAGTCCCGTGTCTCCCTTCCAATTATCGCAACAGGTGGAATCAGGACAGGAGTCGATATCGCTAAATCAATTGCTCTCGGAGCCAGTGCAGCGAGTGCAGCCTTGCCTTTTGTAGGTCCTGCCCTTGAAGGAAAAGAATCGGTTGTAAGGATCCTATCTCGCATGCTTGAGGAACTCAGAATTGCAATGTTTCTCTGCGGTTGTGCAAATATACAGGATCTGCGTAACGCACCTGTGGTTGTTACTGGCTGGACCCTTCAGTATCTGGGACAACGCGGCTTTAATGTAAAAGACCATGCCGTAGCAGGAGACACTTTTTAACTCATAGTACAGATATCCAGCTATTTTTACTGTAATCTGTATTAAAATTTGAGTTATATCGGTAAAATATAATAGCTGAGATCTTCATTAAAAGCTCATTAAATAACAATATTTATAATACGTAATATGAAAGTAATGTTCGAAAATAAATTGTTAATATATGATAATGGTGCGTGTTCCGCAGTTTCTTGGAAAACATGCTGAGGACTATTACGGACAATCCTAAGTCCTATATAAATTATCTAGGTAATAACAATTAAATTAGAATTTCATGATCCGTAGACTACAAGAATATCGGTTGTTGTAGAATTAATTAAATCAAGGAATTAATTTCATAAGACTACTATAAATCGATTAATTAAAGGAGTTAGTTTCACAGTTATCCAGGCTGAAACACTTGTTATGAAGTGATTTCATTATTGTAATAGAAATAATTTAGGATAATTGTCAATTCAGGAATCGCCTGATAAAGTTACCATGATAAGAATAATCCAAGGATGGGTTAGTGAGAATCGGCAGGAATAAAACCAAAAATGAAAAATAAGACGCAATTATAACAAAGTAGGTTGCTGGAGAAGCTCTCGAAGAATCCGCTGAAATAGAAGATTGTACGTTTTCAATGACTTTAAAGGCTGAAATCTTACTTTCCAGAGTTGGTTAGAAATAAGGTTTTTAGAAATACTGGCTAGTAAGGGAAGAGTACGTAAAAGCTTCTGTTCATTGAGTTAACCGCCAGAACTCGCTTGACTGGCAAGGTAGAATCCTTTAAGGAAATGCATCCAAAAAAAGGATTTGGAGATAGTTCTGGAGGGCACTTAACAGGTGTTTAAGTGTTTGTATACTGAAACAAGATCTATGGTAGAATTCTTCTGCAAGAGATATAGCCTTATTCGTCTTATTTGGGAGTAAAGTTCCTCTTGCTAGCAGGGTCTGAATAGCTACTACTCTAAGGCTGATTCTGTGTTAGATTCGATATTATACGCTATTCACATCATGGTTATAATTTCAAGGTCATCACCTGATCCGTTTTCTGAGGATTGGGGTTCACAAGGATAAAAGAATAAATAAGAGGTAAAAATATGACTGAAATAGGAATTGTTGCAGTCGGCGGTTACAATGAGATGGGCCGTAACATGACTGCGGTTATTGTAGGTGAAGATATTATCATTCTGGATATGGGACTTCGGCTCGATAGGGTTCAGATCCATGAAGATGTTGAAATTGACAAAATGCATTCTCTCGAACTTATCGAGATGGGGGCAATTCCTGATGATACTATAATGAAAGAAATTAATGGAACTGTTCGGGCAATTGTCTGTACCCACGGGCATCTTGACCACATAGGCGCAATTCCGAAACTTGCTCACAGGTATAACGCCCCAATAATCTCAACACCATATACAACGGCACTTATCAAACAGCAGATCGAGGCTGAGCGCAAGTTTGAGGTTTGCAACAGGGTTATTCCGTTGAACGCAGGTGGGACTTACCAGGTTACGGAAGATATTTCCATCGAATTCATCAATGTCCAGCACAGCATTATTGACTGTGTTCTTGCAGCAGTTCATACTCCAGTTGGAGCGGTCCTTTATGCCTGTGATTTTAAGCTGGACCGCACTCCAACAATGGGTGAAGCTCCAGACTTTGAACGCCTAAAAGCTCTCGGGAAAGAAGGAGTCATTGCGATGATCGTAGAGAGCACGAATGCCGGACGCTCAGGAAAGACCCCTTCGGAGCAAATCGCAAAAGATATGGTCAGGGACGTGCTGCTTGGAACAGAAGAATCCGAAGTTGGGATGATAATTACCACCTTTGCTTCCCACATCCCTAGACTAAAAGCAATTATTGAAGCGGCTGGGGAAATGGGTAGGATTCCTGTACTCATGGGGCGTTCAATGGAGCGTTATGTAGGAGCTGCGAGAGATCTTGGATATCTGGAATTGCCTTCCAATGTCGAGATATACGGCCAGAGGAAAGAAGTTGATAGGGCCTTCAAACGCATTATACAGGAAGGGAAGAATAAGTATCTCCCAATCGTCACCGGGCACCAGGGGGAGCCAGGCTCAATACTTGTGCGCGTTGCAAATGGGGAAACTCCCTATACAATTGATCCAGGAGACAGGGTTATTTTCTCTGCAAATGTGATCCCAAGTCCCATGACTCAGGCTAACCGCTATGCACTTGAAACCAAGCTTAAGATGCGGGGCGCCAGGATTTATGACAATGTGCATGTTTCAGGGCACGCATACAGGGAAGATCATTGGGAACTTCTGCGTATGGTGAATCCCGAACATGTAATCCCCGCCCATGGGGATATGGAAATGCACGGACACTACATAGAGATGGCAGAAGATGCCGGGTATGTACTCGGAGATACAGTACACCTTCTCAGAAACGGTGAAGTGTTATATATAGAAGAATAATTTATAGAAAAGTTATCCGTATCTCGTGATATTTATGACGTTAATTGATGAGATTAAAAAAAGAAGTGTCCATGTTGACGCCGCAATTGGTGAGCTGCTTCCGGTAGCCCATCCTGAGGAGCTATACAAAGCTTCTCGCTATCTGGTAGATGCAGGAGGAAAGCGCCTCCGCCCTGCAGTTCTTATTCTGGCAGCTGAAGCTACAGGCTCGAATCTCAAATCGGTCTTACCTGCAGCAGTGGCCGTGGAGCTCGTACATAATTTCACTCTGATCCATGATGACATTATGGATAGGGATGATATTCGCAGAGGGAGACCTGCAGTCCATATGATATGGGGTGAAGCCGGAGCGATTCTTGCAGGTGACACTCTTTACTCCAAAGCTTTTGAAATCCTGTCAAAAGTCGAAAACGAGCCTGTAAGGATTTTAAAATGTATGGATGTCCTCTCAAAAACCTGTACCGAGATCTGCGAAGGCCAGTGGCTTGATATGGATTTTGAAAAAAGGGAAAAAGTTAGTAAATCTGAATATATTGAAATGGTAGAAAAAAAGACTTCGGTCCTTTATGCAGCCGCAGCCGAAATTGGGGGACTTCTTGGAGGAGCTTCCGATGAGACTGCTAAAGCCTTATCCGAGTACGGACGCCTTATAGGAATTGGATTCCAGATGTACGACGATGTCCTGGATATGGTCACTCCAGAGGAAGTGCTTGGAAAAGTAAGAGGCAGCGACCTTATGGAAGGAAAACATACTCTTATCGTAATCGACGCTTTCGAAAAGGGTGTGAAATTGGACGTTTTCGGAAAAGGAAAGGCTACTCCGGAAGAAACCGATGAAGCCGTCCGGATTTTGACCGAATGCGGATCAATTGATTCTGTAAAAAACCTTGCAATTTCATATATCAACGAAGGCAAAGCAAAACTGGACGTCCTGCGGGACTGCCCGGAAAAAGAACTTCTTCTTCAAATTGCCGATTATATGATCTCGAGGAAATACTGAGCCAGGAAACGCCCTAACGGAGACATCAGGGAAAGTTGCGGTTAATTGGACCGCAATAACCTGTAATCTCATGAATCTTTTTTATTGATGTAAAATTAACGTAAAGTGACAGGTGTCAACTCTTTTTAAGGATTACGTCACTATATTTCTAAGAAAATGATTTAAGAATCAGAATTTTCAGAATCAGAACTTCAGACCCGCTGAATACAGTTAAGATTTCCAAAAAAGAGTAAATAAGCAGGACGAAATCCAGCCTATTTTTGAATTCAACTAACTTGATTTTTACTTTCTTGACTCAATTGTGCTCTGAGCAGCTACGAGCCTTGCAATCGGAACTCTGTAAGGAGAGCAACTTACATAGTTAAGGCCTATTTCATGGGCGAAGTGAATGGATTTTGGCTCTCCGCCGTGTTCTCCGCAGATTCCCATTTTGAGGTCGGGTTTGACGGAGCGGCCTTTTCCTATGCCGATTTTCATGATCTCTCCAACGCCTTCCCGGTCCAGAACTGCGAACGGGTCGTGCTCAAGAATTCCTGCTTTCTGGTAGATGGGTACGAATTTAGACACATCATCGCGACTGAACCCGAAGGTTGTCTGGGTCAGGTCGTTTGTCCCGAAGGAGAAGAAATCGGCTTCCTGTGCAATCTGGTCCGCGACAATTGCGGCTCTGGGCAGCTCGATCATTGTTCCTACTTTGTAGTCGATCTTTACACCTTTTTCAGCCATGACAGTTTCTGCCATCTTGCAAACTTCTTCCCTGGTGACAGAAAGCTCTTTTACAAGGCCGACGAGTGGAATCATGATTTCAGGAACAATCTGCATACCCTCATTTGCAAGTTCACAAGCTGCTTCCATGATTGCACGCACTTGCATATCATAGATTTCCGGATAGGTTATTCCAAGCCTGCATCCCCTGTGACCAAGCATAGGATTGAGTTCTTTAAGGAAAACAACCCTCTTGATGACCTTCTTTACCTCGTCGATCTTTCCGCAGTCTCCTGAGGCTTCAAGCTCCCTTAGCTTTGCATCAAGCTCTTCTTTGTCAGGAAGGAACTCATGGAGAGGTGGATCAAGTAGTCTGATAGTTACAGGCAGGCCTTCCATGCTGCGGAAGATCCCAAGGAAATCCTCCTTCTGCATAGGGAGCAGTTTTTTGAGGGCTTTCTTCCTGGACTTTTCGTCTTCGGCCATGATCATTTCCCTTACGGCGGGAATCCTATCTTCTCCGAAGAACATATGCTCAGTTCTGCAAAGTCCTATACCTTCAGCCCCGAGTTCGCGAGCTAGCCCTGCGTCTGCTGGATTATCTGCATTTGTTCTCACTCCGAGAGTTCTAATTCCGTCAGCCCAGAGGAGAATCTTCTTCAGATCATCACTAATTTCGGCATCAATCAGCTCTACTTTCCCGAGAATTACGCTGCCTGCACTTCCATCAATGGTAACATAGTCGTGCTTCTTGACAGTGTGACCATTTACCATGAAGAGGCCGCTCTTTATATCGATTGAGATCTCTCCGCAACCTACAACGCAGGGTTTGCCCATACCTCTTCCAACGACTGCGGCATGAGAGGTCATTCCTCCGCGTACGGTAAGGACACCCTGGGCAGCTGCCATTCCTCCTATATCTTCAGGAGAAGTTTCGGTTCGGACAAGAATTGTCTTTTCTCCTTTCTCAGCCATTTCTTCAGCTGCTTCGGCAGTAAATACAACTTTTCCTACAGCTGCACCTGGTGATGCCGGAAGTCCCTTTGCAACCACTTCAAGTTTTGCATTGGGATCAATTCTCGGGTGCAGGAGCAGGTCGATGTGTTCAGCTTTAACCCTTGTAACTGCGGTTTCCTTATCAATCAGCCCTTCTGCTACCATGTCCGTTGCTATCTTCACGGCTGCGGCAGCTGTGCGTTTTCCTGTCCTAGTCTGCAGCATGTAGAGCTTTCCTTCCTGGATAGTAAACTCTATGTCCTGCATATCTTTGAAGTGAGATTCAAGCCTCTGACATATATCAACAAGCTGGTTGTAGGCTTCAGGAATCTTATTTCCAAGAGTATCAATGAAGTCCGGAGTCCGGATGCCTGCAACAACATCTTCGCCTTGTGCGTTGATAAGATACTCTCCGAAAAACTTCTTTTCCCCTGTAGACGGGTTTCTGGTAAAAGCAACTCCTGTGCCTGAGGTGTTTCCTCTGTTCCCGTAAACCATGGTCTGTACATTGACGGCTGTGCCCCAGATGTCATCAATTTCGTTAAGTTTTCTGTAAGTGATGGCTCTTGGATTATTCCATGAATCAAAAACAGCATCAATTGCCATCTGAAGCTGGACTTTTGGATCCTGGGGGAAATCAAACCCTTTTTCAAGTCTGACTACTTCCTTGAACCTTTCAGCCAGCTTTTTCAATGCTTTTACATCAAGATCGGCATCGGATTCAACTTTGAGTTCTTTTTTCTTATCCTCTATAAGGGACTCGAACTTGTCAAAGTCAATTCCTAGAACCACATCTCCAAACATGGAAATAAATCTGCGGTAACAATCGTAAGCGAATCTTTCGTCATTGACCTTATTTGCAAGCCCAACAACAGATTTGTCCGTTAGCCCAAGGTTAAGGACGGTGTCCATCATCCCCGGCATGGACACTCTAGCTCCAGACCTTACAGAAACGAGCAGCGGATCATTCGGGTCCCCCAATTTTTTATTATTTAAGGTCTCGAGCTTGTCGATTGCTTCTTCGATCTGTTTGTGTATTTCTTCAGAATAAGTTTTGTTTTTTAGATAAAGCACACAAACTTCGGTTGATATTGTAAAACCTGGCGGTACTGGGATTCCAAGATTTGCCATCTCGGCAAGGCCTGCGCCCTTGCCTCCAAGTAAGTCTTTCATACTACCTTTGCCATCAGTTACATCCTTTCCAAAAAAATATACGAACTTTGACAATGAGTCTCCTCCCTAGAATGAGATCATTAATCGGATTTTATGAATGGATTGACCATATTTATGGTCTGATTGTTGCCAACAATGTCTATTTAATATATAAGGTTGTGGTTTCCCTTTCCTACTTTTTAAACTTTACTATCTGAATTTAGTTAAGGCCAACGTATAATATAGGTCTTGCGATATCTTTATATACAATGAACGTAGACTACATATGCTTTTCAGTCTACAATATATCTTCCTATTCATGGCTGACAAAGTAACATGCTCAAAGTCAGGAAATTTTGTTCCTGAGCTAGAGAAATAGCTATTAATTATTGTGGCTTATATGAAACGACTCGGTAAAGTGCTGCACAGAACAGGTGTTAAAAACCTGATAATTAGAGGGGATGAGGTAAAACCCGAGAATGTCTCAGGTAGTCTTCCTAAATTGAATTCTGTAGTTGTAGATAAGGCCCTGAATCGGATTGGTACGATAGTTAGTGTTTTCGGACCTGTAAACCATCCATTTTTTTTAGTGAAGGGCTTTAAACGAACTCCTGATTCAGAATTTCGGGCTCTCGTTAATGAAAGAGTCTATATTCGGTGAGATTTCTGACATTGAATAAGCGTTTGAATTCTTTATTATGGATTAACATTGACTGGTTTATATATTTTTTGCTAGTTATAGCCGAGGATTTTCTTATCCTTCCTTTTATATAATTACTGTGATATCAGTGGTGCAGCTAAGGTACTGAGAAATAAACACATGGTCATTTTAATTTGTAAGGTGATATGATATGGTAGAAGTCGAAAGAGTTCGCTATTCGGACACTCTTGAAAGAGAAAAAATACGTGCCATGATCAAAGCTCGCAAAGAGAAACAGAAAGAGCAAAATTTTGAAACAGAAAAGGCCGTGTGTCCAGAATGCGGTAGCAGGAACCTTGTTCACGACTATGAACGGGCCGAGCTCGTGTGTGGGGACTGCGGACTTGTCATTGATGCCGATTTTGTGGATGAAGGCCCTGAATGGCGAGCTTTCGATCACGATCAACGTATGAAGCGTTCCCGTGTGGGTGCGCCTATGACATATACAATCCACGACAAAGGGCTTTCCACAATGATTGACTGGAGAAACCGTGACTCCTACGGAAAGTCAATCTCTTCCAAAAATCGTGCTCAGCTCTATCGTTTAAGAAAATGGCAGCGTAGAATTCGTGTAAGTAACGCAACTGAAAGAAACCTCGCATTTGCACTATCCGAACTGGACAGAATGGCCTCTGCTCTCGGTCTTCCGAGGACTGTCAGAGAAACTGCAGCTGTCGTCTATAGGAAAGCTGTGGACAAGAACCTTATTCGTGGAAGAAGCATTGAAGGTGTCGCGGCAGCCGCTCTTTATGCTGCTTGCCGCCAATGCAATGTCCCAAGAACTCTTGATGAAATAGAAGAAGTATCCAGGGTCAGCCGGAAAGAAATCGGAAGAACTTATCGCTTTATTTCCAGAGAACTGGCACTAAAGCTCATGCCCACGTCGCCAATCGACTATGTCCCGAGGTTCTGTTCTGGCCTCAACCTTAAAGGAGAAGTCCAATCTAAAAGCGTTGAGATTCTGAGGCAGGCTTCTGAGAAGGAACTCACAAGCGGAAGAGGTCCCACAGGAGTTGCTGCAGCCGCAATTTATATCGCATCTATTCTCTGTGGTGAGCGGAGGACCCAAAGAGAAGTTGCAGATGTGGCTGGGGTTACAGAAGTTACCATCCGAAACAGGTATAAAGAACTTGCAGAAGAATTGGATATCGAGATCATCCTCTAAATTCTTCTTCATTTTTCCTTTAATCAGTTGGTTATTCTCTGTTTTGACATAGAGAAATGACCTATTTTTTGCATTGGTCTTATTTATCCAGGTTTCCCAGCTGTGCGGAGGTTTATTTTTAAACGCAAATCTTAGAACTTTAAAATTTTTGATTTACAATGCCAACAATTGAAATTTTTAAAGCTTTTCTTTTAGGCCTCTCTGTAGGGCTTACAGGCGCACTCGTCCCTGGTCCCATGCTTTTCGCAACTATAGAGATTTCTTTGAAAAAAGGTTGGCTTGTAGGTCCACAGGTTGTACTCGGGCATATGATCGTGGAGGTTGTGCTCTATGCGCTAATTCTCTTAGGGGCGGCTTCACTTGTTGAGAGTGGCATGATTTCCACAATTTTTTTTATAGGAGGGCTTTCACTTTTGGTCTTCGGACTTCTTACCTTAAAGGACGCCAGAGCCACAGCTTCTTCTGCGCAGATTTCTCAGGATTCGTCAGGCTTGAAGTTAACCTCCAGCCCTACCTTAATAGGCCTAGCAACTTCAGTTTCCAATCCATACTTCTGGATCTGGTGGTTGACCGCAGGAGGTGCCCTTGTACTTAAGGAATATGAACTGGGAATCATAATTGCAGTGGCTTATATGTTCGGGCACTGGACAGCAGACCTGAGTTGGTTTACTGCCGTATCCGGATCGTTCAGCCGTGGGAAAAAACTGCTCTCCCAAAAAATGCATAAATATATTCTCTATAGTTGCGGGATATCTCTGGTACTTTTTGGGTTATACTTCATGCTTAATTACAATCATTCAATTCAGCTGTCTTGAATTTCAGCATAGCTGAAAGTTAAGTTCAGCTACCCTGAAAGTTCAACTGTACTTAGGTTATCATCCTCAAGTTAACGGATCATCCTGAGACTCTTTTTCCTATCTGTGAAGCTTTTAATTTTTAACTGGACAAATTTTGAGATAGCTTATTAATAGAAGGATAACCTTAGGCTTCCGAAAGGTCGATTTTCCATGAGACGGCAGTGCATAAAAGTTCCTAAAAAGAAAGGAGAGCCTGTAAGAAGAATTCTTCTTGAGCTTGAAATTCTTGACAATTCTGTAAAAATAGGCGCAGATGAGACATTTCTTTATCTTCCCCTGACTAGGAAGCCTGCCCCTAATGAGCTGAAGAAATTCCCTGATGGAATTGAGTCTACCGAGTTCGATTTTGAGCTTCAGGAGAAAAAACCTGTTCCTGAAGACTTGCTTGGTTTCAGCCCTGCCTATGAAGTTATAGGAGATATTGCCCTTCTGGAAGATCCTGATCTTAATAAGCAGAAGGCTTTAAAGATTGCCGACGCTCTCCTCAAGACCCAACCGAATATAAAAACTGTACTCAAGCCTCTTACGCCTGTAATTGGAGAATTTCGGGTCAGGGAATTTGAGGTTGTTGCAGGCGAGCCCAGAACTGAAACCATTCACAGGGAATATGGTTGCCGCTATAAAGTTGACCTTGCACGAGCTTATTTTACTCCCCGTCTTTCGACCGAGCGCTCAAGAGTTCTTTCCTGGATTAAGGAAGGAGATACCGTAGTG
>JAMXLQ010000124.1 GCA_024280975.1 Methanosarcina sp. | reverse complement strand
CTCCCACTCCAATCATTGGAGGGTTTGAATTCACACGGGTGACCCATCCCAGGGCCATGAAATTAGCTTTTCCTTCAACATTAGCCCCTAGAAGGGTTACTGGCATGGGATAGACAAACGCATTGTTGTTGACCTTGATTTTCTCTGCCATAACTACTTTCCCCCATCCCTGGAAATCATAGCCAGGTAAATAAAAGTTGAATAAATTACATCTGGATAAATTACAGTCTGATACACCAAAGCCGAATTAGTCATATCTAAATAAAATCACAGCGTTCTTCTGTATACATTAACTTCAGTCTCTTTTTCAAGGCACTCTGAAAGTAAGGGAAATATTTCTTTAAAATGACTGGAGTTTAAATGTTCATCCAGGCTTTTTTCGTCTTTCCACTCTTCTAAGAACGTCAGGATTCCTGAATTCTCCAATTCCTGATACAGCCCATAATTTATGCAGCCTTCATCTTTTAATGACGCTTCAACAAGTTTTTTGCACAAACTCATAAATTCCTGAACGTTTTCAGGCTTGACATAATTTTTTGCAACCACTCTTATTGTCAATAAATCACCAGCTTTTTAGCAAAACTTGTTTTCCTTAGTTCCCGTAATTTCCTTAGTTTCCCTTGTATCTCTCTATCGGGAATCTAGCTTGGAAAGTTTTTTGCGTTTCCTATATTCAACGTATTTGGAAACATGCTTCTGCTCCAAAAAAGTACTCATTAATAAACTTGGCTTTTTTAAAAGCTTTTTCAGAGATTCAAGCTTTTAAATCACTCAATTTTGTCATTATTCACCTGAGCTCGTAAGAAATCTTTATTTTGCCTACCTTACAGCTTTATTCGATCTTCTGACCATATACGTTGTGATATATTTTTGCTTTATCAAACCTATCCTGAGGGCCTGGACTCTGGTCAGGATAACCTACAGGTACAAAGGCCAGAGGAATTACGTTTTCAGGCAGTCCAAAAGCTTTCCGAAAACCTTCAATCCGGTCTTTCATAGGATAAATTCCAGTCCAGACTGCTCCAAGCCCAACAGCATGAGCAGCAAGCAAGAGATTCTGAGTAGCTGCCGAGCAGTCCTGAACCCAGTATCCTGGAGCCTTTTCAAGCGTTATATCTCCACAGACAAGAATTGCAAGAGGAGCTTCCCTGCACATGCTAGCATAGGGGCTGAATGTGGGAATTTCGTCAAGGATCTTCCTGTCATCGATAACAATGAAGATCCAGGGCTGGGCGTTGACCGCAGATGGCGCACTCATTGCAGCTCTAAGCAGTTCGGTAACAAGCTCCCTCGGAACGGGTCTATCAGTGTATTTTCGAATGCTTCGGCGAGTGTGGATTGCTTCAAGAGTTTCCATTTCAGACTCCTCTTATTCTTCCCTGAAAGATCTGGGCGAGGAAATCTTTCCTGGTTTCTCTCACCCTATTTTGCTTTCTTCATTTTTTGTTTTCTTTCTCAACTTTGTTTTTCATTTGAAAAGGTTAAGGCCTGCGTTTTTCGCTCTCTCCATAAGTTCGGAATCACCCTTTACTTCTCCGGGTGCATTGTATCCAATTCCTACTATCGTATCCTTTACATCCATACGCATGAAGTTGGAAATCTGTCCTCCGAACTCATCATAGACCCCTTTGAAAGCTGCCGCGTCAGGTGCCCCCTGCATTCCTATAATCACTGCTTTTTTCCCGGCAGGGAGGCGGGAAGAGAAATCAGCGTTTATAAGAGAATAGCAGCGGTCAAGGAAGAGCCGCATCTGACCTGTAAACTGGCCAAAATAAATAGGAGAACCAAAGACAACTCCATCTGCTAATGCAAGTTCATCGAATAATTCCGTAAGGTCATCTTCAAGCTTGCACTTGTCGTGGCTCTTGCAGTAGCCGCAACCCTGGCAACCTCTATAGTTCATCTCGTTGAGAATAAATATCCTGGTTTCAGCACCTGCTTCTTCCGCACCTTTCAGGACCTGCTGGACAAGAATATTCGTGTTTCCGTTTTTTCGGGGACTTCCAACAATACCTATAACTTTCATTCTACTCATGCCTCTTATTTTTTTTAAACGGGGCTTAACCTGAATTTAGGTTTAACCTTAATTTGGGTCTAACCTGAGTTTCGTTTTCTTTGAATTTATACCGGATCAATTTTTCAATTTATGCCGGATTTCTTGCTTTTTAGGAAAATGTATTTACTGGTTCTTATTTGCAGTAACTATACTTATATACCATACATGCAATACGGATAGTAACTAACAAAATGGATACTATGAGAGTATATGGTGAGTCAGACACGGAATAACAAACATTACCAATGTCCTGTGGAAGCAACCCTGGAGGTAATCGGAGGCAAGTGGAAACCTATTATCCTCTGGCAGTTGAGAACAGAAAAAATGCGTTTTTCAGGACTCCAACAAAGCATGCAGGGTATTTCACCCAAAATGCTTACGAAACAGCTTAGAGAACTCGAAGAAGACGGGCTTATTCTCAGGGAAGTCTATCCAGAAATCCCTCCTAAAGTTGAATACTCATTGACCGAATTTGGAAAGACCATGCTGCCGGTTCTGGATGCTCTCTGTAAATGGGGAAATAAGTACCTCGGAAGAGAGTGCTTACTGGATAAGCAGTAGTCGCCTGGCAGAAAATATCTCTATATTATAGAATCAGATTATAATACAGGAAATATGGGGTAGTGTGCTAATTTTTCTGTAAAATTATGATTTTGCAAAAAATTGATAGTTTGAAATTCTAATTAAAAATAGAATTATACTCAGTATACAAAAATTAACATTAAGTTTACAGTAGATTAACGACTTGCCAAAATATGTCATAATATCGAAAATAAAAGACGAATAAAGAATGAATTAATGACATAGAGGGCATATCACATAAACAATGATTACTCAATTGGCAGTTTTCTTGTTCCTGTCTCGTTATGTTTTTTTTGGGTAATATCAGAGAGGTTTTAAAATAACAAAAACCTACGCAACAAGTAAAAGTAAATCCTGTTTATATCCTATAATATTGGGCTTTGCTTTTTATCCAGAAGATTTAATAATTTAAAAACATGGCACTAAGCAAATTTAGAAGATTTAACAATAGTTTTTTCAGAACACGTCAGAATCTTTTAAAATATTTAAAAGTTTAATTTCTGACTCATCAGTAAAAAAGAAAGTCACTAAAACATCGGAAATTGGGAGATCCCAGGTTAAACGTATGATGCAGAAGAACGGATATATGCGGTATTTTACAAAACAAAGTTGCTACCCTAATCAGGCAGAAGCCATGGAGAAAATCCATTCAGCTCTCCTTAACGAAAAAATCGTGCTCTTTGAGGGGGCATGCGGGACAGGCAAGACTTTGAGTGCACTTGCTCCTGCATTGAGTGTGGGGAAAAAACTCAATAAGGTCGTTATTATAGTCACCAATGTCCATCAACAGATGGTTCAGTTTATAAACGAGGCAAGAGAGATCTCCCAGGGCAACTACATAAAAACAATTGTTTTTAAAGGCAAGACTTCGATGTGTCCCGAAAATCTCGATTACGAAGAATGCAAGCTTAAAGGGGAAAACACCTATGATCTCCTGGACCTTGAGCGGGAAGTTTCTTCAAAGGAAAAAGAACTCAAGGACGCCTATGAAAAATACAAACGAACAAAAGACCCTGCCCTTTACGCGCTAAGAAGCGAGCTTGAAAAAGAACTCGAAGAAGCCAGGAAAAAAGCTCAGGCTTTGAGGAACAATTCCTGCCCTAAGCTTTACGAAGTCTTGAAATTTGAAGGTAACGAATTTTCTAATTGGCTTTTTTCCGATGTAAGGAGCCCGGAAGAAGTACTGGAATATGCAGAAGACCGGGACATGTGCGGGTATGAGCTGCTTAAAAAAGAACTCAAAAATACTGAACTTTTAATTTGTAACTTTCATCATGTGCTCAGTGCCGAAATTTTCATGACTCTGCTTAAATGGCTTGAACACGACCCTGAAGATATTATCCTGATTTTTGACGAGGCACATAACATTGAAGCTTCTGCCCGTTCTCATTCTTCAATAATGCTCTCGGAGCTGACTATTGAAAAAGCCCTCTCTGAGGTAGGCGAGACTCCAGAACCTGATAGCTCTCCTCTCTTCGGGGCAAAGCCTGTTGGCTTGGGAGGCGGCATTCCCTTTGATCAGGATTATGCGGCCCGACTATATGCGAAAAGGCTGTTTACTTGCCTCCTGACCGCTCTCAGGGATACATATGACTCAAAGTTGAAGTTCGGAGAGAGGAATAGGCTTGGAAAGAACTGGCAAGATATTCAGATAAGTGACCCTTATGAGCGCCTTGATATCCTGAAAGCTCGCTTCTTGCGGGAAGCAATAAAGGAGGGTTTTGAGGATGAAGAACAGGTGCTGACTAGGCTGCGGGAGATTGGCGAGTTCGGAGGAAGGCTGGAAGAGATCTATGCGGAAAATTACAAAAAAGGACTTCTTGCAGTTCCGAAGCGTTCCCAGATCCGGTACGTTGCCGATTTTTTATCTTCTTATCTCGTACTTTCGGACAGGCAAAACTACTATCCGATTCTGAACGTGCGCAGAGATTTCAAAAGCGATAGGATCGCCGGCAGGATTGAGCTCTTCACATGCATCCCCAAAAATGTTACCCAGCCTTTACTAGATTCCGTTTATTCGGCAGTGCTCATGTCGGCTACGCTTCGACCTTTTGAAATGATCAAATCCACACTTGGCATCTCAAGGGAAGTGGAAGAAATCTTTTACGGTACAACATTTCCCAGGGAAAGGAGGCTTACACTTGCGGTTTCAATCCCTCCCCTTTTTGCAAAGAACCGGGATAGTCCTGACACGCTAGAAAATTTAAAAGAAGCTCTGCTAGCCGCTACTGTAGCATCAGCCGGGAACGTGATTATTTATTTCCAGAGCTATGCTGAAGCGCTCCGTTATACCAAACTCCTTGAACCTGAACTTTCGATTCCTATTTTCCTTGATGAGACCGGAGTCTCAGCCCAGGAAATCCGGGAGGAGTTTTTTAAAATCGGAGAACAGGGAGGAAAGGCCTTACTTGTAACCTATCTCTGGGGAACATTGAGTGAAGGTGTTGATTTTAGAGACTCCCGAGGCAGAACAGTAATTGTGGTCGGAGTGGGATATCCAGCTCTAAATGATCGAACTAAGGCTGTTGAATCTGCATATGATGCGATTTTCGGCTGTGGGGAAGGCTGGGAATTTGCAGTCCAGGTTCCGACAATCAGGAAGGTCAGACAGGCAATGGGAAGGGTGGTACGTTCTCCGGAAGACTATGGAGTAAGGATTCTCCTTGATTCTCGTTACCAGGGTTCCCAGGTGCGTAAACTTGGCAAATTTTCGGTTTTTGACTATTTCCCGCCTGAAGAAAAGAGAGAGTTCATTGATATTGCACCCAGGGATGTGGGAAGTCTCGTGGAAGAGTTTTTTGCGCACATCAAGCCGAATAATCTTGAAAAAAAAGAGCCGGAGTCTCCGGCTTCAAATCGACTGGATTTCGGGAGCCTTGCAGAAAAGCTTTGAAAGCATAGAACTCCGTAATTCAGCTTTTATATGATTTTTTGAAAATTAATTTTTTTAGGCGCTTGACACTTTTATATAGCTCGTTTTTGTTGTGGTATTGCTACCTGCAGCATTTGTCGCTGTCAATGCTACTGTGTAGTTTCCTGCTTTAGAATACTTATGTGTTGGATTCTTTACTGTTGAATTTGTTCCATCTCCAAAATTCCATTTCCATGCAGTCGGAGTTCCTGTGCTCTTATCCGTGAAGGCTACATTCAAAGGTGCTTTCCCCGATGTAACATTACTGGTAAAGCTTGCAATTGGTTTTATCGTGGTTGCTGTCACTTTAATGTAATTTGTTTTTGTTGTAGTATTGCTACCTGCAGAATTACTTACCGTAAGGGATACCGTGTAGTTTCCTACTTTAGAATACTTGTGTGCTGGATTCTTAGTTGTTGAATTCGTTCCATCTCCAAAAGTCCATTT
>JAMXLQ010000123.1 GCA_024280975.1 Methanosarcina sp. | reverse complement strand
TGCTCGCCAGAGGACAAAGTCAGCACAGTCTGGGCGCATATGCTCGAGACTGATTATACAGGCATTCCTGTAGTTTCAAAGAAAGGCGAACCTATTGGAATGATAACCCGCAGGGACATAATCAAATCAGGTGCTGTGCGAATTGAAGTGGAAGACGAAAGGCGAACAAGGCCCAATGACAGTCCAAAAGTTGAGAAAATAATGTCAACTCCTACATATACACTTTCTGAAACCGATTCCGTTCAGAGGGCAATTGAGATGATTATTCGCAATGATGTAGGAAGAGTTACTATTGTAAATGAAAAGGACAAAGTATCTGGAATCGTTGATAGACAGGATCTTCTGGAATCTATTGTCAATGTATGGCCTGAAAAACCCTCCGAAAATCGCCTTTGAAGGAAAACTACGTAGTTGATTGACTATGTAGTTGAATTTGCGGTGAAAGAATAGCAACTAAACAGAGAACTAACCAGAGAATCAATGCAACGTAAAAAACAGCAGCAAGTTTTCACGCAAAAAGATTATAACATCAAAGATCATCATTAATAATAATTATAAATTTACAATAAAAGAAACCTTTCGGAAAGATTCGGGAGAAATTGCTTTCAGGTTTTATTTTTTTCCGGGAGCAAATCTGGGTTTGCTGAAGAATCAACTGCAGGTTCCAGAGAAGTTTATACAAGAAAGCAGGAAAAGAAGAAACGGTATACGAAAAAAGCAATTAACTTCAACTCGAATTCGGTGATCCTATTGAACAAAAATACAACATTTTCATCAGCCGAAAAAATGAAGGTTCAGGGAAAGATGAACAAAGATAACAGAGGAGTGCAACGGAACGATCCAAGAATGATCAGCAGTACGGGCACAATGGATATGGGTCCTCTGGATTTCAAATCCCGCATTTCAGAGCATGAAGGAAAGATCCTGGCTCTGGCAACAAGGAATGTTGTAACTCTTCCTCCCACTGCAACAATTATGGAAGCAATCAGGATTATGACTGAAAGGAGGTTCAGGCGCATTCCTATTACAGATGCTGGAACGCGGAGGCTGGAAGGGGTTGTTACTTCCGTAGATATTATTGATTTTCTGGGGGGCGGTAAAAAGAATCTGCTCGTTGAAAATCGCTTCAAAGGTAACCTTCTGGCTGCGATCAACGAAGAAGTAAGGCAAATTATGGAAACTGACATTCCCTACCTTCATGACCAAGCTGACTTTAAAGATGCTGTTTCAATAATGCTTGAAAGAAGAACAGGTGGCCTGCCAATTGTGAACAGTGACATGCAGGTCGTTGCAATCTTTACCGAAAGGAATGCACTTGAACTGATGGGCGGGCTAGTGACAAACCGAACCGTTGATGAATATATGACCAAGAATGTCAGAATGGTGTCAACCGATACACCTATTGGACAAGCAGCAAAAATAATGGTAGATAACAGGCTTCGAAGGCTTCCTGTAGTTAAAGATGGAATCTTTGCGGGAATTATCACTGCCTCTGATATTGTTCATTTCCTTGGAAGGGGAGACGCTTTCAGTAAACTGACAACAGGAAATATTCATGAGGCTCTTGATCAGCCTGTAGGCTCTATTATCTCAAAAGAGCTGATATGGACTGTCCCGGGTACAGACCTGGGAAAAGCAATGGAAATAATGCTTGAGAGAAAGATAGGCTCGCTTCCTGTTCTTGAGGAGGGGTTGCTCCGCGGCATCATTACGGAAAGTGATTTCCTGAAATCTCTTGAATGAACCCCAGAAAATAATCAATTGACTAAAATTGTGTCAGTTCGGTTTGAGATGGTTCAAACTATCCCAAAACTTAACGAAACTTAATGGAAATTAAAATCAAACTGAGCCCGAAAAGTCTTCGGGCTTAAGTTTCCAAAATTTTAAGTTTTCAGGAGTTTTGAAGAAAAGGAAAATTCTCTAGCTGGAGAGATCGAGAAGTAAGCCTGTAACCTAAGTCATTAGGATCTAGAAGTGTAGCTCATTTTAAAATAAGGACTTTTCAAGTTAGCTAAGTTAGCCGTCACTTCAGCAAAAATAAGTTTGCTTCTCTAAAACTTTAGCGTTTATAATTAAAAATTGTAAAGTTCGTATCCTATTCAAAAACTATAATTATTGACACTTATATATTGTAGAAGTGAAGGAGGTACTTCATGAATGTTGCGGACATCATGAGTTCACCTGTGTATGTCTTAAACGCAGACGAACCCGTATCACGTGCAAGAAAACTGATGTTAAGGCATAGAATCAGTACATTGCTTGTCCTCAATGAGGGCAAGATAGTGGGAATCGTTACAAAATCAGACATCACTAACCGTCTGGCTCAGGCCGAACCTCTATGGAGAAGGAGGCCAATAGACCAGATCCCTATCAAGTTATTGATGACTGAATCGGTTATTACCATCTATCCTGAAGCCTCTATTTCCCAGGCAGCTGCCTTAATGCTTGAGAACGGAGTGCATAACGTTCCGGTGGTAAAGAACGATATTGTAGGTATTGTCACCAGGACAGATCTTGTGCGCTATGTTGCGGAAAATAGAGAGGAAATGAAAACAAAAATCTCTAAGTTAATGACAGGGGATATTGTTTCTGTTCACAGGCATCATACCATCAACCATGTTATTGACGAAATGAATAGAAATAATATCGAAAGAGTGGTTGTTAAAGACGATGCAGGAAAGCCTGTGGGGATTATTTCCAGTAGAAGCCTCGCCTTAAACCTCTTAACTGATTTCCAAGGTGAACTTTCCACGAAAAATATCAAGATGACCCGTAAATCCTCTCCTGGAGGCCAGAAGACCTACAGATATGTAAAAGAGCTGCCTTTGACCGCAGAAGACATCATGGTTTCTCCAATAAACTCCATTGACGTAAATGAAGATGTTAGTGCAGCCGCCAGAAAAATGATTGAAGATGGAGTAACTGCATTGCCTGTCAGTGATGGAGAAGATATAGTGGGCATATTAAGCAGAACCGATATTGTGAAAGCCATCCTCTGAAACACAGCATTGTGGAGATATATACTGCGAAAAGTAACAGTAGACAGCAATATATAAAACAGCCAAAAGTAAGAGAAGGATGCGAAATTAAAGCGCAGGAAAACGGATGAAGAAAACACGTAAAGAATTACGAAAAATATAATTGAAAATTCTGGATACGCATGAGGTGAATTGCATGCAAGTTAAAGACATAATGGTACAGCCATACAGGATTGATAAGTCAGACACCATATCTCACGCCCTGGACCTTATGGAAAAGAAGGACACAAAGCGTCTGCTCGTAGTCCACGGTGATCAGGTACTAGGTGTACTTACAATGAGAAGTCTGACAGAACAGCTCGGGACTCGCAAGAAACTGAGCAAACCTGCATCCTCTCTGCATGTTGCAACAGCCGTATCCGACAACTTTGTAAAGGTTCTGCCTGATACCGATACCAGGGATGTTCTTACCCTGATGAAAAAGAAAGGTGGCGTAATTATTGTCACTGATAATGGAAATGCCCTGGGCTGGGTGACACCTCAGGAATTCATGAAAGTAAACCACTTCACAGGCTTTGCCGGAGAAGTAATGGAAAAAAGTCCTATAGTTGTCAGCCCATCCGATAGGGTTAGCCACGCCAGACGGCTTATGCTTGACAAAAACGTAGGAAGGCTGCCAGTAATTGAAAATGGAAAACTTGTAGGCATTATTGCCGAAGACGACATTGCTTTTGCCATGCGCTCTTTCAGAGATCTGGTAGCTGATAATCAGCAGGATTCAAGGATCAAGAATCTGTTGGTAGGAGATATCATGACCCGCAGCGTGGTCAGTGTTTATACCAATACCCCTCTTGCAAAAGCTGTTCAGACAATGCTAGAACATGATGTTGGAGGAGTTCCGGTCCTTAACTTGGATGATGAACTTGCTGGTTTCCTGGCTCGCAGAAATATAATAAATACAATTCAGGAATAAGCTAAAGCCAGAATAGCTTAATTAAAATCTTAAAAAAGATAATGAAAAGGAGGCCTGCTTTTTTAAAACAGGCCTTTTTGAATTTCTAAATTTCTTTTCGATTTATTTCTTGCTTTTAGAAGAATTTCCATTTAGATGAGTTCTGTTTTACAATGAATTCCAGTTTTTAGAGTAGTTTTTTATTTTAGAAAGTTTTTAGAGTGGTTTTTGCTTTACAAAGATTCTTAAAGTAGTTTTTTTAGAATAGCTACCTTTTAGAATGATTTGTCTCCACCAATGATACCTCCCAGGATACCAGTCCCAGCAATGCCGTTTTGTTCTTCCCGGTTATGACCGAAGGCAGAGGCTGCAAAGATTCTGTCAGCAAGGCGGGAGAAAGGCAGACTTTGTAAATACACAGTGCCAGGACCTGTAAGGGTTGCAAGGACTACTCCCTCGCCACCGAAGAGGGCATTTTTAAAGTTCCTTGACCAAGTTATATCATATGTTACGGTTTCAGTGAAAGCTGCTACACAGCCTGTATCAATACGATAAGTCTCGCCAGCTTTCAGATCCTTTCTTATGACTGTGCCTCCGATATGAAGAAAAGCAAGGCCGTCACCCTCCAGTCTCTGCAGGATAAAACCTTCGCCACCGAAGAATCCTGCTCCGAGCTTGCGGGTGAAAGCTACTTCCACTTCTACTCCGCGAGCAGCACAAAGAAATGAGTCTTTCTGGCAGAGGATACTGCCTCCGAACTTAGTGAGATCAATCGGAATAATCTTGCCAGGATAGGGAGCCGCAAAAGCTACATGACCTTTGCCGGAACCTTTGTGAATAAAGTTTGTAATGAAGAAGCTTTCTCCTGTCAGGGCTCTCTTAAGTCCTTTTTTGAGGCCTCCAAAAAATCCACAACCTTCATTACCCAAACTGGTCTGCATCTCAATCCCAGGCCCCATGTATGCCATAGCCCCAGCCTCTGCTTGAACGGCTTCATCCGGATCAAGTTCAATTTCAACAATCTGCATATCGTCGCCGATAATATTGTAGTCAATTTCATCTGCCATTTTACAATCTCCAACCTTTTGCAGGCTTAGATAACAATGATTAGAAACAAAATACTTAAAAAGATTTTTAGTGTACAGAGCCATTCTTCAGTTATTTCCTGAAAGACAGATTATTGTGAAGATATGCCTGATATTTCGGAAACCTGCCTGAGAATGATAATTTATTTCAGGTCTGAAAACAGATAAATAAGTATGAGTAGAGAGGGTAGTGAGGAAACAGATCCTGAATTTATGGCTCGGCTTGCTAATTTCCTGGGGTTTAATAAGGAAAGGGTTCAGCACCTTTTTGAGAAGAATTATTTTGCCCGAAACTGGGGAAAATATGAGTATTTGCTCCGGTTCGACAAGGAGATCTCCCAAATCGAAAGAGGAACTGTACTTTATGAGAAAGACGGTTCTTTCGAAATTATTATGGGTTTTCCGAAAATCCGGAGAGCCATGGTACTGGATCCCACGATTAAAAAGCACTTTAGCGGCCTTGAAAAAGTAGCCGTAGAAGAAAAAATGAATGGATACAATGTCCGCATAGCAATTGCAAAAGACGAAATACTTGCAATTACCCGAAGCGGGTATATCTGCCCTTATACGACTCAAAAGGCAAAAGAAAAATTGAACCTGAAATTTTTTGACGATTTCCCTGAACTTGTACTTTATGGAGAAATGATAGGGCCTGACAACCCGTATGTTCCAAAAGAGATCTATGGTGTCGAATCCGTTGAGTTTTACATCTTCGATATTCGAGAAAAAAACAGCGGCAAGCCTCTTCCAATAAACAGAAAGCAGGAAATCCTGGAAAAGTATGGTTTTCTTCAGGTTAGGTTTTTCAATGAAATTCTCCTGGAAACTGCTGCTGAAGAAATCGGAAAAATTATCCGGAAACTTGGAGAAAAAATGCATGAAGGCGTCGTAATAAAAGATCCGGAAATGGTTCTTTCCCCATTAAAATACACCTCTTCCCAAAGTAATTGCTCAGATCTCAGGCATGCCTTTAAGTTTTACAATGAAACCGGCAGAGATTATATGCTTTCTCGAATTGTCAGAGAAGGCTTTCAGACAGTTGAATGGAACGAAGACGAAACCGATTTTGAAAAACGCTGTATGCAGTTAGGAGAAAGCATACTGGACCCTCTCAGGGAATCTATAAAAAGTGTAAAAAATGGTCAGAGACTATATGAGGAAGCAAGAATCCGGGTAAAAGATTTAAAAACTGCAGCCGATTTCGAAGATTATCTTAAAAGACTCGGCATTGATGCAATTTTTGAAGAGCCTCAGTCAGTAGGAGAGGAGTATCTGATAATTATAAGAAAAACAAATAAAAGTACTAATGATAAAACTCAAGCAATATGGCAAGGAGAAACATGGTAATTTATCTCGGAAAGATCCTGAGAGATTAGATTTTAAGGTTTAAATCTTTAAGAACCTTTTTCAAAATGTTTCGAAAAGAAATATATTACAGTATAATTATACCAGGTGCAGTTATGTCAAATGAAGATTTTAGAGTTATTAATAACATTTATCGCTTTTAGAATCCAGAGAATATCCAGAATCCAGAAAGAATTATGAGGCTAGATATATTTTATCCAGAGTACTCTGAATTTAAACAATATTTAGATGTAGTAATCAAAAGGAATTAAAGGTAATTAGAAGGGATCCAGTATGACAAACGTTGCAATTATCGGGACAGAAAAGAGTG
>JAMXLQ010000122.1 GCA_024280975.1 Methanosarcina sp. | reverse complement strand
AAAGGATTTCCTGAACACATGATTGTCCCATTACAAAGGATATATCCCCTGTCTGCTTTTACATAATCCAGAATCTGGCCTGTGTGAGTAATTATAAGGGCGGATTTACCTTTCTCGCAACTTTCCCCAGGGCAGTCCAGTCCTTCTTCAAGCAGCCCTTTTATTGTCATTCCTACCTGTTCTATGCTTACAAGGTCCACTCCAGATTCTGGCTCATCTAGCAGGTACAGACTCGGGTTCTGGGCTGCAAGCTGCAGAAGCTCTGAACGTTTGATTTCTCCTCCTGAAAAACCCACATTCACATCCCTGTCCATAAAGCGTTTCATATCAAGACTATCAGCAAGAGCATCTGGATTTTTCTTTCCTCTCGATAATACTTTTACGAGATCCCTCAATTTAATCCCGGACATATCTGGAGGGCGCTGCATCATAATTCCTAACCCTCGGCGGGCTCGCTCATCTATAGACAGACTGGTAATATCTTTTCCATTAAACAGAATCCTACCTTTTACAACCTTATATTCACTGAAGCCCATGATTGTTCTCATCAAAGCTGACTTTCCGGCTCCGTTCGGCCCAAAAAGTACATTAGTATATCCTTTTTTGACTTCGAGGTTCACGTCATGGAGCAAAGTTTTCCCATTGACCTCTACAGTCAAATTCTCTATTTCAAGCATCGACATTTCTCCCTTTATTTCATTTTTGATACGGTTCCCCTCTGCTTGTTGTCCGTTCTCGAAAAACAACGATTGAAATCTCCTATTCAAAGTACACTCTATATGGCAGGAAAAATGTCAAAAGCCGGAATTCTGATTTTTTCCTACTTTCGTTATTTCCCACCAAATCTTTTATTCTTTTTAGAGGACATTCTATTTCTAATTATAGATTCTCTGCAAATTTTATTCGTTTGTTTCAAATAACGCGTAAATAAAAATTATTTTGGGATTCCAGGTTTTTAAAAGCTGAATTTCAATCTGGGACTAAAAGTAAAAATTGAAAAATAAAGTTCTTTAATTTCACTTCGTGTCTATTAGATCAAATCAAAGAATGAAATTAAAAATTTCATTTCTAATCTAATAGAACAGAGGAGATCGTTTTAATTAGACAGCTATGATATAGGGCAAACTAACTCTGCCAGAAAAACAGCTTATTTGAGATTCAGGTGCAGACCAACTTCGATTTCCACGAACGTCTCTGGAAAAAGCTCTTTTATTTTTTCTCTATGAGCGGTACAGTGCCCTGCTGCTATGAGTTCCATATTTTTCAACCTCTCAAACTCCTCGTTATCGTGAAGCCCTCCGAGAATTCCCTTTACTTTTCCGTAATGGCTGACAGTATCCAAAATTACGGCAATTCCAGGGTGAGCACAGCCTGTAAGTACGTAACAGCCGTTTCCTGTATTCAGAATCAGCGACTGCTCCTTTACCTCGTCTCCGAGCTCCCCTGTACTCCTTATGCCTTGAGAGATTTCTACGGATTCTTTTATTTCAATAAGAGTCGCCCTTTTTTCAATTTCTTTTTTTAGATTCTCTGAAAATGAAGCAGGGACATAAACCTCAAGCCAAGGATTCGCCCGAAGAACCTCGGGAAGGCCTCCGATATGGTCCCAGTGCTGGTGAGAGATAACCAGTTTTCTAATGCTCAAGGGATCAACGTTGAGCCTCCTCATATGCCTCAAAAGGAGGGGTCCGTCCCACCCCGTATCGAAAAGTAGGGTTTCACGGCTTGTTTCAATAAGAGCTGCAAACCCCCAGCTTCCTGCAAAATCCTTATTGGCATTATTGTCATAAATGACAGTAAGCCTGAACATAAGGTTTCCTCAGATTTCTGTCATGGTGCTGTATTCCATAACAGTAGAAACAGGATTGGTCTCGATTTTAATTCCAGTCTCATCAAGGGCGCAGATGCCGTTAATACCTCCTACAATTGCAATCCCAAACTTCCCTGTCTCAACAGGCGCCCCAAGTAAGATTTCATCAATTTCTCCAGGAGGGAAATAACCTGCAAGGCCGGCTTTTTCTACCGTTTTCATAACTTCTCTGGCCCTGTCATAAGCCGAGGAATTAATCTGCCTCATATTGGCAAGAATTTTGCCTTCTCCCTTTTCAAGCACATCAAGGACAGAAGTAGTTTTCCTGCTCATGAAAATCTGTATGGGATCGATTGAAGTTCCGCTATAGGAAATCAAGTCTAAGAACCGCGCAGGTTTTCTATTTTCTATCTGAAGAATTCCACCATAGGCAGGTTCAACAGGGATGCCCGCTTTGAGAAGAAGCCCATCAAAAGCGACGCTGCATACCGTAGCTATCCCAATTTTTCCAGGAGGCAAGGAAAACAATTCTTCATCTTCTTCGATAATCCTCACTCTTGGGCTTATCATATACCCCTCGTGTGCAGTATATGATACTAATTCAATAACAGTTTCTAAATCGTCCTTATCAAAGTATGAAATATTTACAGGCACTACTCCTTTATTGGTCTCGGGATTATATGTGGTTCTGAAAGCCATCTCCTCTATTCGAGATATTACAAAACCAAAGCGGTCTGCGATAAGGGCATCATTCATCTCCCTTTCTCCAAGTTCGGTGAGTGTACGTCCTGCATACCCGTGTTTGCTTGTGAACCCTCTCTCATCCAGGATCCTTAGATGGTAGCGGACGGCGCGCTCTCCTATATCATAACCCCGGTTATTAAGTTCGTCAGCTATTGCCCGGGCACCTATAGGTTTGTCACTTTCGTGAATTACCCTCATAATTTCAATGAGTTTTCGCTCAATTTGCGGATCCATCATATTTAACACCGTTATACTTCATGATAAAAATGAACTGCTTGCAATTGTTAAACTACTTGTAATTGTGGCAAAAAATATATGTTAAAATAAGATTTGAACACAGCTTGTTCTCTTTCTACTGCTCAAGACGGGCTCAATTCTTGTTTATTAATTATAGTAAACTTTTCGTAGTTAATATAATTTTGTCTCGCCCGAATCCCGTCTCGGGAGGACGGTGCCCTTTTTGCTTCGCTCAAGAAGGCTGAATTACCCGAGTTCCGCTTCGGAAGCACGGTGTCCTTTTCGGCAGAGTTGCGGCTTTGCAGTGCGCTGCCCTTTTCGCTCCGCTCAAGAGGGTTGAATTATGGTTAAGAGAACTGATTTTTCATTTGTTGAAGATGGTTAATTTTAATAATCATCATTTCATTCGCTAGACGGACAAACTTTTAAAAAGTTGTTTCTTTACGCGTTTTATGTGGTTATTTCGTCCGATTGTTTTTTTCCTTGCTCTCTATGGTTATGGAACTCTGGATTAATTATTGGTTATGTGCAATTTTATGTCAAGACTATACATTTCATACGATTCTTATAATTCCAGGTTGGGGTGAGTAGAGTTCTCCTGTTTCCATAAGGTTTTTGAGGATCATTTCGAATTTTTCTTGAGGTATTCCTTTTTCGAGGGCTTTTTGTTGGAGCTCTTTTTTTTCTATTTTTCCGCCTGTAGTTTTCAGAATCTCAAGAAGAATTGATTTTGAGTCTTTTTTTGGGGAAGAGTTGCCAGAAGGGCTTTTTTGTGAACATTTAAATTTTTTTATAGAACTTTCGATTTCGGGATATGAGCGTTCGGATTCTTTGGATGGAGAAATTAGAGAAAAAGTTTCGTTTCCCTTTCCGGAGATTTCAGCTTGCAGGTGAGTCCGAAAGAGCACTGCATCTTCAAGTTCTCCTGAGGAGTAGAATATCCTCAGTTTTCGGGTTTGCAGGAGAGCTCCACAGTGCTGACATTTCAAGGTCTTTTTTCCGGTTTCTGTGATCTGGGCGTGTTGTCGGCATTTCGGGCACACGATTACTACATAATGGAAATTTTTGCACTTTTCTCCAAATTCCAGTTCAACTCACCTTCCGTATCTTCTTTTTCTTTTCTGAAAATCCCTTATCACTCTAAGCAGATCGACCTTTCGCATGTCTTTCCAGTTGACATCTGTAAAATACAGTTCTGAGTAAGCTGACTGCCAGACAAGGAAGTCCGAAAGTTTCTGTCCTCCCGAGCGGATCATAACGTCAGGTTCGTGATTTACAAGAAGGTGGGACTCAAGCATTTTTTCATCCACTTCCTCAGACCTGACAGTTCCTGCCTTAACTTCTCCAAGGATAGTCAGTACAGCCTTGGTAATTTCTTTTCTTCCTCCAAATCCCAGTGACACATAAACGAAAAAATCTTCTCCAGGCACAGTGCTATTTACTTCTCCATCAACTCCATGAATTCTATAACCCATGCCGGCAGGAAGATCAGAAAAGCTCTTTTCCAGCCTGGCCCTGAGTGTTGATGCGATTTCGGCTTTCAAAGACGGGTCTGTTTTCAGGATGTCCACGTAGATGCTCACTAGTTCGATCTTGAATTCCCTAAAAATGTTAAGAGCGGATAGAAGCTTCTCCATTCCTTCAGGGTCAAAGAGATCGGTTTCCTTGACTATGATTGCCACATGCCTGGGAGTGTTTAAAGGGGTTCTGGTTATTTTCCAGGCTAGAAACCTCTCATAGAACGGATATGCAAAAGAAAATAAATCCATCTGAAAAATATCCTCCCTGACAAGCTAAAACAATCCAATATTTCATCCTTTCCATTGTTTTTTAATTAGCCTAAGATTTTTCAAAATAACAAGGTTTTCGTGCCCACTCACTTTGCAGTGGATACTATCTTGATTACATCCCCGTTTTTTAACTCGTGCTTTTCCCCAAGCCTGAGCCTTGTCCTTGCATCTACTGCATATAAAAACCGATCCCCTATTTCGGTATGGATCTGATAAGCAAGATCATGGCAGGTGGAGCCCCTTTTCATAAGGTAAGCATCAGGAAGCATATTCCCATTTTTATCGGACCATTTTCCTTCATCTTCTACTGGATATGCAACAATAAGGTCTAGAAGCTCAAACACAGTTCTGTTTATGCACTCCTGGACACCTGTACTGCCAAACCTTTCAATCACCTTCTGAATAGCTTCAAGTCCTTTTTCTTGAGCTTTTGTTAGATCTCTCCCAAGAAGCTCAAACGTCCGATCTCCAGGGCTGTACCTAATAAGCCCACTTTTTGCTGCAGACTTAAGTGCCAGTTCGGCTGCTGCACTTGTAGGCACTACTATTCTGTCAAGATCTTTAAGCCTGTCCAGTTTTTCTCTTGGGGCAATATCGGCTTTATTTGCAGCGATAAGCAGAGGCTTGCTGATTTCTCTCATTGCATCACAAAGCCGGATCATATCTTCTTCACTCCATTTGACATGATCCAGCCTTGCAAGTCCTGTTTCCATTAAAGCTGCGTTTACATGGGATTCTCTTATTCCTGCTCCGGCAAGTTGTTCTGCAATTACGACTTCGAGCTTGAGCCCTTCGGCCTGGATCTTTCTGGCAAGCTTGGTCCAGTTTCTTTCCAGAATGCCATAGAGCCACATCGTAATCTCCCTGTTCAGGAAGGCCACATCTTCAAGAGGGTCGTGAGCTCCTATATCTACAGGATTGCCCTCAGCGTCGGTCCCGCCTGAGGCATCTACTACATGGATAATTGCCTGAGCCTGCCTGAGTTCATCTAGAAAAGTGTTCCCAAGTCCTCTTCCCTTACATGCATCAGGCACAAGTCCGGCAACATCAATTATATCAATCGGGACAAGTCTAACACCATCCACGCACTTTCCACATCTCTTTTCCTTCTCTCTGCAGGGGCATTCGACCCGTACATAGGTAACTCCATGATTAGCATTAATAGTTGTAAAAGGATAATTTGCAATTTCAACGTCTGCAAGCGTAGCAGCTTTGAAAAAAGTGGATTTTCCCGCATTGGGTTTTCCTGCAAGTCCTATAGTCATCGACATAATTATAAAAACGAATTTGTTGCATTTAATCTTTATTGATAGTGATGTCGGAGAAGCAGGATTTTTTTTCTTTATCTTCAGGCGAGGTCAGAACTACAAACTCTAGGTTGACCTGGCTCTTGAGGAATAAAGTTTATATCCTTGGATGTGCTTATCAGTGTTGCTCGCTTGCGTCCCGATAGGGTAGTGGATATCCTTGAGGCCTGCGGAGCCTTAGACCTGAGTTCAAGTCTCAGTCGGGACGTAAATTCTTATTTTACGCTATTCTTCAGTTGATTTTTGTTTTACTCTATTTGATCTTTTATTTCTTTTCTATCCTACAATAAAAAATTGGCATTTAAATATTGGCTGCATTAATGAGTACAGAATAAAAATCTATCTGGTAAATTATTGGAGCATGCCTTTTTATTGAAGAGGTCAGGAAGAATAAATTGAAAAAAGTATAAAGCATATCCATAACCTTTTTAAAAATATCATTTAATAATTTGAGAAATTACTTCTTGACCTGTCTTACCCTATAAACTGGCTGATACTTTGGTTTAGAATCCGGGAGGAAAACTTCTTTACACTTTAGTAATAGGTCTTGCTATATTTTTATAGTGATCAAAAAGTTCTTTTCCCCATTTAAGTGCACTTTCATCAAAACTTACCAGGTTATGGTTATAGTAAATTCCGCTGTTACAGAAGAGGGAGAGAGACATGAACTTTTCCGTCACTATGCTTGAAGCAATTTTCATATTATTATTATTGCAGACATAAAGCTTGGTATATTTCAAGTTCAGGAAATGTTCAAGTTCTTTTTTATAATCATTGAGCATTCTATCGTAAACATATTCTGTGAACACCAGGGTTATATCCGTGCCTTTTGCTGCGAGATCTATGCATAGGGATGGATAGATAGGTAGGAAAAAGGAAGAAGAAATCCTCACTTTTTCTGACTCTGAAAGCTGTTTTACAACTTCTTTAGGATATTCGAATACATGGTTGCGATCAGGTTTTACTTCTATATATTCTCCAAGCTTCCCGATTTCTTCCAGAAATTCAGGAGGAATTGATTTCATATCCTGATTTATCCAGTAATCGTGGTTCTTATCGAAAACGTTGAACGTTTCCAGAATTGTCTTCATCTTCGGAACCAGAATTTCTCCGATACTGGAGAGTTTGTAGAGCCTGTTACTCTCAACAACAAGATCCTGTTTCATCAGTATCTTTATCTGGGTCATTATCGGACTCGAACGAACATCAAGTGTATTTTTGATTTCTTCGATGTTCTTGGGTCCATCCAGAAGTAGTAGAAGTAGATTTTTCCTTTTTTCTGAAAGAAAGAGAACATCCAGTAACGATGACTCCATCTGATCCCTCTCTTAGGTCTCACCTTATTATATCTGACATTGTATATATCTCTATACCAGAAGAAACTTCCTGTACCTCTATCCATTGCCATTATATTGTTTAATTGGATAAAGGATCTTTGGGGTCTATACCAGGGATATAAAAAGAATTACCATTTTTATGCAATAAATTACTACAAAATATATAAACTATTTTTCACTACTTTTTATAGTCCTTTAAAACTCTATCTTGCAGTTCTTCCGGGCGTTTCTTTTCAGGCTTATTGGGACTATAATTATCTTTGGAAGTAACAGGGTTTGTTTACATCTATATTCTTTTCATATCATATCTTATTCACCTGTCTGGAAAGCCTTTTGAAATAATCAAACAGCTCCTGACCCCATAAAAGGGCACCGAATTCAGAACTCATAACAAATTGCTGGTCAAATTTCCCTTTTTTATCAAAAAGTCCCAGCAGCATTATCTTATCAGTTACAGTAACCTCGGTAAGCTTTATTCCCTCTTTGGAAACATACAGGCTTACATTATCCATGGCCATTAATTCATTAATCATATTTGAGTGTTCGTTTGAAAGATGATCCCAGACAGATTGGTTGAAATTCAGGGAAAGTTCAGCATCCTTTCTGCCGAGCTCAAGATAAAGAGGAAGGTAAGCGGGGTTGAAATATGAAGCAAAAGTTGAAACCTGCTTTGCATTGCTCATGCTGTCAATAATTACCTGAGAGGGCTCATAGATATGGTTCAGATCGGGCTCTATAAAGATGCAATCCCCTAGTTCGGATATCCTCTCCAGCAGATAGCGTGGGACTGAGTTCAGATCGTGGCCTGTCCAGTAAGAATTATTTTTTTCCACGACTTCAAGTGCACTTATTAGGGGCTTTATTTTCTTAATTATAAACTCTCCTAGAACTGTGAGTTTATACATCCTGTCTTCTTGGACAATAAGATCATTATCTATAAGCTTCTTTATCTGGGGAAGGATCGAAGTAGATGTAACATCAAGTGCGTTTCTGATTTCATCAATATTTTTTGAGCCGCTGTCCAGCAATATAAGAAGGTTTTTTCTTTTATCTGAGCGGAAAACAAGATCAATAAGTGAAGAATCCATATTCTCTTACTTCCTGTTATTTATTATCTTGCAGTTGCCGCCGATCCTTCTACCCGGCAGGCTGGTTCCTTGGCTGTTCATTTTCAAGTTGAGCATTTCTCCATTTTTTTCTAAATAACCTTTCGTCTAGTTGAAAAGATTTACTTTTAACTAATAGAAATACTGGGGGTACAGACCCCTACAAAAATCAATTTTGTCTCCATTGGTGTCTGTTTCCAGCCCTGAGGAGAAAGGTACTCTGCGGTCGTGTTTATTTTTATTGAGCCTTCTGGAAGTCTAAAATCTTTCATTGAATTCAGTATGAGTTCTTCGCCAGTTTTATGAGAATATTCTACTGCTGCTCCATATTGCTCGAACTTTTTTCTTCCTGTAGGAGTAAATACCAGGAAGTTCTGGTCTGGGTTTTCCATTGAGGATGGTCTGATAACTATCTCAACTCTTTTAATTCCTTTTCCCACAAGGGCTCCAACCGCATTTCCTACCCTGGCCTGTTCAGGAACTATAACTTCAGCATCAATGAGAGCCTTGAGCTCTTCATAATAAGCCTTTACGGGACCTCCGAGGAGGACTATAGGGATATTTAATTTGTACTGGGCAGGAACTTCTTCCTCCAGCATTTTCTTTATCCCTTCTTTTCCTCTGCCTTCCATGATAAAGGACATAAGGCTATAAGCCATATTTCTTGCAACTTGCTGCTTTATCTTTTTGCAAAAGGCGTGAACTCCCATTTGAGTGAAACGCGAAAGTCTTTTGGCTCCGATCTGGGCAGCTTCGACATCCCATTCGGTATATTCTCCAAGTACATGTAGAGCATCAGTTGGTGTGAAGCCTATAGCCTGGATAGCACGCTGTTGAATTAGTGAATTAAGGACTGTTGGAGAGGGGAACCGCTTCATTTTATTTAATATCTCGTAGATAGAAAGAGGTTCATCTTTTATACATTCAAGCAACTTTATCTCGCTTTCTGTGGGATTAATGGGATCTGCTCCAGTACTAACAAAGAATTTGGTGGGTTGAATATGCTCACTAAGCATAGTTCTTAGGGGTACTGGGTTTTTTTCCAATTTTTCCTTGAAATTTGGGTACCGTACGGCAGCAAAGCAGAGGGGCATAACCCTTCTCGGGCCTATCCTGACGCATCTCTTAAACCATACGTGGCTGTCTCCTCCATTTGCCGAACTCTCCATTTTTATCGCCTTTACGCGGGTTTGCCAGTCCCCTATAACCACTCCTTTCTCACAAAGCTCAGGTACTCCCTTTTTTATCATGGAGACATCCGTGCTCGTCCCTCCTACATCGATTACGGCGCAGGTCTCCAGTCCTGAGAGGTGAGAAGCTCCCATAATACTTGCTGCAGGGCCTGAAAATATGGTTTCAATGGGACGTAGTTTTGCACCTTTTATATCTATAACCGAGCCGTCACACTTCAGCATAAGGACTTTTGCATCAAGGTTTCTTCCTTTTATTTCGGTCATGATGGAGTGAATAAATTGATAAGTTATCGGAATTAGCTGAGCATTTAAGACTGCTGTAGCTGCTCGTTCGTAAGCTCCAAGTTCCTGAGAAAGCTCATGCCCGCAAACCACAGGATGCCCTGTTAATTTAAGGATTATCTGCTTAATTTTAAGTTCATGCTCCGGATTCCTTGTACTGAAATACGAAGATACCGCAAACGCAGAAACTTTCTTTTTGAGGCTTACTGCAAACTGTTCCACGGCATTAAGATCCAGAGGTTGAAGCTCATCTCCATTGCTGTCGTGTCCTCCTTTTACAGTAATACAGTAGTCTGCGGGAAGTTTTTTTGGGATCTCATAGTCCCCTACCAAAATAAGGCCAACAGGATATCCTGTTTTTTCGAGAATAGTATTTGTCGACAGGGTTGTGGAAACCGACACTAATTTTATCTTACTGAGATACTCCGGATTCAGTTTGTCAATTGCATTTCTAATTCCGACCATGAGATCTGGATAGGTGGTAATTGCCTTGCTTGTATCAAGAATCCGGCTGTCCGAATCTCTTAAAATTACGGCATCGGTGTAGGTTCCACCCGCATCAATACCCAGACTATATTGCATGTCAAAACAGCCCCATTTTTACTTTGTGTTACTCAATTCAGGTCCTTCTTCAACTATATCATTCTTTTTATCTGGACCTGTGAACATATTTTTTTAAGATGTGCATCCCTGTTTATAATTTTCCTATTCATATCCATATTTATCCTTACCCTATCAAGCTGTAATCGTAGTTTTGGGGACCCCTATACCTACAAAAACAAGTTTTGTTTCCAGAGGCACATCAGTCCAGCCGCTTGGTGCCAGGTGACTCCTGCTAACATCTATTTTTATCTTTTCCTTTTGAAGTCCTGCACTCACCATGTAATCCATAACAAGCTGCCTTCCTAGCTTTTCTGCGTACTCGACAGCTTCGCTATATCCCTCAAATTTCTTTCTTTCCGACTGAGAAAAGACAATAAACTCGTTTTTTGTTTCGTATTGCAAGATGCCTTCTGGAGTACACTTCTCGTGAGCCTCATCATCTATATCCTCAGCCTCACTTTCACGGGACTTAGGGATAACTTTTGTTTTTATAAGAATTTCTACCCTTTTAATTCCTTTCCCAACAAGGGCTCCGACAGCATTGCCCACATCCGCATACTCTGGAACCATAAAATCCGCATTAATCAGGCTTTTCAGATCCTCAACATATGCCTTTACAGGCCCTCCGAGAAGCACCACAGGAATTTCAATCCTGAAACGGGTAAAATTTCTTCCGAGAAGAACCCTGTCAATCTCGTTCCTTGGCATTCCCTCTACGAGGTAGGCAATAAGGTCTTCGGCAATATTGCGCGCAACCCTACGTTTCGCTTCCGCACTGAAAATTTCAGGGCTCTGCTTCAGTATCCTCCCAAGCATAGATGCCCCGATTGTTGAGGCCTCTACATCCCATTCGGTGTATTCCCCAAGCACATGAAGGGCGTCAGTAGGAGTAAAGCCTATTGCTTGGATCAATCTTTTCTGAATTAATGAGTCCAGCATTGAAGGAGAAGGACGTTTTTTCAGGGCTATGAGCAGGTCTCCGAAGGAAACAGGCTCTTTTCCGATGTGCCTGTAGATTTCTCGCTCTCCTGGCCTCAATTCAATAGGTTTGAACCCGGTCCTGATATAAAATTTTGTTACTTGGATACTCTCGCAGAGATATCCCTTTGCAACCCTGTTCTGCTTCAGTTTTTCCTTGAAACCGGGATATATGACCGAAGCCCTGCAGAGTGGAATTACCCGACGAGGGCCAATATAAACTCGATCGCCTTTTATCCATATATGGCTGTCTCCGCCGGTTGCAGAAGTCTCCATGCGGATAGCTTTTACGCGGGTTTGCCAGCCTCCAACAACGGCTCCCGAACTACTGAGTTGCGGAAGACCGTTCACCATCATAGCTACATCCGTGCTTGTGCCGCCAACATCAATCATAACACAAGTATTGAGTTTGCTAAGGTGAGAGGCACCTACAAGACTCGCAGCAGGCCCTGAGAATATGGTCTCAATGGGTTTTTCTAGGGCTTCTTCTATTCCCACTACTGACCCATCGCATTTCAGCATCAGCATATTAGCATTTATACCCCTTACTTCAAACTCTTTAACTATTGCCTGGATAAACTTGTGAGTAATAGGAATTAGCTGAGCATTCAGAAATGCAGTTATAGCTCTCTCATAAGCTCCAAGATCCTGAGAAAGCTCATGCCCACAAACTACAGGGTGTCCTGTAAGTTCCTTTACGGCTTTTTTGACAGCAAGCTCGTGTTCAGAGTTGCGGTTGCTGAAATAAGAAGAAACTGCGAAAGCTGAGACTTTATCTTTTACTTTGAGGGCAAATTCTTCTACGGAATCAATGTCAAGGGCCTTTAATTCTTCACCGTCACTGTTATGCCCACCAGAAACCGCCACCCAGTAGTCCGTAGGAAGTTTCTCAGGAATTACATAATCGCCTACCATAATTAGCCCCACCGGAAAGCCAGTGCTTTCCAAAATGGTATTTGTAGATAGGGTTGTAGATACAGATACCAGCTTAATATCTTTAAGATACTCAGGGTTCAATGCGTCAATAGCGTTTTTCATTCCAGGTAGCGGGTCGGGGTAAGTGGTCAACGCTTTACTGGATTCGACCACAGATCCGTCCGAATCCCTAACGACAACAGCATCAGTATACGTGCCTCCCGCATCGATTCCAAGACTGAAGTACATTTTTCAACCTCTTTTGGGTTAGGTACAACTCCCAGGGGTTCAAGATCACTCTTAAATTAGGATAATTAAGTATTTCTTCAACAATCGATAAAATTCAGGTTTCTTTAATCCAGTCAGTTTTAACCTGTATATCTAAATTATGAAAAGCTATTAAAGATTATTAGTAGTTAAATGGATAATTACTAGGCTTAAACCAGTACGTTGCCTATCCTATCTACTTAACTTTTA
>JAMXLQ010000121.1 GCA_024280975.1 Methanosarcina sp. | reverse complement strand
TTTATTTTGATAAACATTATTCGATATGTCATTGGTGCTTATTTTTTGTTTGTAGGAATGGCATTGATCTTTCAAGGTGAAGTTCTTCCTGGTATATTCTCGATTCTGATAAGTATTATATCAGTTCCTGCAATTGCAGATCCTATTGAAAGTAAATTGAAAGTATCACACTCTACTTATTTCAGATTCATAGTTACACTTTTTCTGTTAATGGCAATCGGCGCTACACTTTCCCGTGTAAAGATACACTTTCCGATATAAAGCCATATTTTCTTATTTAAAGACATGACACCTGCATTAGCAAAGGGAGTATTCAAGATCATCTAGGGCAAAGAACAAAATCGATGTAGAAATCAAGAGACTGCTAGACTCACAGCATAAGTAAAAAAATTATTGATAAAAACAGCGGAGGACAGAAAAAGAAGACTAAAAAAGGATCTGTTCGTAGATTCAGGATTCGTAAAATTTAGGCATTGAGTGAAAGTTGAATTAAAGAAAGTTGAAAAATCAGTTAGGTGGTTCACAGGGTTTGTCCTATGTTAATGAAGTTTGTTACTGGATCAGTTTTGAAGCTGTCCGGTATTTTCCTCCATTTCACAGCACTCCCTTATGAACCAATTAATAGTATGTATTTAATATTATAAAATTCTAACGATAGAATTATATTTTATTTAATCAGTTCTTATATTTAACAATAGAATACCTATTTTTGCCTACAATGCAGTTTTATTATTCGATATTTTAACAAATTATTCTATCGGAAGCGACTTTATTATTCGGTTTCCTGTGAAGATTAAGTAGGCAAAAGTCCTTTTAATCAAGTTAAAGTTTTACATGAAAATGGAAAACATCATTTTTCTTTCCTTTATCTTGATCCTGTCCAGATATTCTTCCAGATCTCCTTTACTTTCGGTCTTTTCCCGTACATGAGTAGATAAGTCCTAAAAAGCCGGCTGGAAAGCAAGATCACAACGTGAACCGAAATCAACAGAATGAAGATGCTGGCAAGAATCTGAGAAATAGGCACGGTTGTTGCTCCCATCCTGGTAAGCATGGCTACAGGCGAGGTAAGAGGAAAGAGAGAAAGAAATACTGAAAATGGACTTTCCGGATTTGTAAGGATAAGCTGCATGAATATGAGAGGTAATGCGGCTGCAAACGTGAAAATTCCTGCAACCTGCTGACTCTCCTGAAGGGAGCCAGTAACTGCCCCTATTCCTGCCATCATACTGGCAAAAAAGAGGAAACCAAGCACGAAATAGACAAGAGCGAAGAAGAGAGTATTAGGTTCGATTTTTACAGGAAGGGCATAACCGCTCCCAAATACTACTGCTGCAAGCCAGATTCCAATTTGCAAAAGACCTACCGCACCAAGCCCAAGGATCTTGCCTGTAAGGATTTCGGAAGGGGTTACGGAAGACAGCAAGATCTCTATTATCCTATTCTCCTTTTCTTCGGCAACACCGCGAAGCAGAAAGCCAGAAGACGAAAAAATACTGAAGAGAAGAAGAAAAGCTGTAATAATAGGAAGACCAAAGCTTGCAAAAATATCAGCAATACTTCGCTCAGAAGACTCTCCGCTCTCTCCTACATTATAAAACTTTATGTTAACCGGATCTCGGACCCTGTTGAGAATCGATTCATTCACTTTGCCCTTAAGGAGGGAGGTTACAACAATATCCGAGAGTTCGGCAGACAGCTCGAAGCCTGTCAAAGATGATCCTTTTTCTAGGCTATACTGTTCTATTGTTCCGGTCTCAAGGAAATCTTCGGGAATAACGAGATAGGAAGAAATCTGGCCTGCTTGTAATGCCTGCTTTGCATCAGAGGTCTCTTCGTACTTTACAAATTCTATAACTGAGGTTTTTGTCTCTGAGGATCCTAGAGAAAGACCTTCATTTTGTATTGATTCTGGAAATCCAAAGGAGCCGGTCATATCAATATAACCTATTTTTTGGTCTTCAGCGGGATTCATGCCTGAAAGCATTGCCGGAAGAAGACTAAATCCCGCAAGCAGGAGAGGAAAAAAGAAGGTCATAAAAAGAAATTCTTTGCGCTTTATTGTTTTCAGGAACTCGTGCTGTGCAACAATAAAGGTTTTTCCGGGAAAATTATTCATTGGAAGTACTCTCCAGGGTTTCAATAAAGATTTCATTTAGAGAGGGAAATGTTTTCTCAAAACGCAGGAGATTTGCTTTCTGGACAAGCTCCTCAAGAAGAGTTTGGGCGCTTATTCCTTCCTCAGGAAAAATTTCAACCGATTTTCCATGTTCTATTACTTTCTTTATGCTGGAAATTTTCCGAATTGCGTTCAAATCTCCTTTTTCTGCGAATTCTACAATCAGAGAGTTTTTTCCACGCTCTCTCCTGATATCATCCACAGGGCCGTAAAGTACTCTTCTGCCTTTATTGAGCATAAGAATTCTGTCGCAGAGTGTCTGCGCCTGTTCCATCATATGCGTGGAAAGGATTATTGTTTTTCCTGCGGCCTTGAGTTCCAGGATTCTGGCCATAACGGTCTTTGTACTTACAGGATCAAGCCCGGAAAAGGGTTCGTCAAGGATTACGAGCTCAGGTTCATGGATAATTGCAGAAAGGAACTGGATCTTTTGCTGCATTCCTTTGGAGAGCTCTTCAACTTTTTTGTTTTTATATTGATCTAATTCCAGGGATTTGAGAAGGAATTCGGCATTTAAATGAGCCTGTTTTTTTGACATGCCTTTAAGCTGTGCAAGATAGACCAGCATATCCAGAAGTCCTGTTTTTCTGTACAATCCCCTTTCTTCAGGAAGATATCCTATCCTGTTTTTTGCGACCGGGTTCAGGAAATCCCCAAAAACCCGTATTTCCCCGGAGTCCGGTCTGATAATATCAAGAAGAAGCCTGATAAGCGTTGTCTTTCCTGCCCCGTTTGGCCCGAGAAGCCCAAAAATCTCGCCTTGCCTCACTGAAAACGAGATATCCTCGAGAATATTCTTTTCTGAGAAAGACTTTGATACGTTCTCAAATTCTACAATATGCATTAAAATTAAATACGTTCCAATACAGATAACTTCTTCGATATATTATAGAAACTCCAAAGAAATTAAAAGCTAATTAGGCATTTAAAATTAATTTTTCAGCATTAAAAGGATTACTGGGAGTTCAATAGGAGAAGTAAGGAAAGTTTAGGGGAATAGTATGATACCAAAAGTAATTATTCACAACAGTATAAGTCTCGACGGCTCTACTACGGGCTTCGAAGCAAATCTTGAAGTTCACTACAAAATCCTGAGCGGTTATCTGCCCGATGCCATGATAGTCGGCTCGAACACTGCGAAAACCGGAACTCAGTTCTTCTGCGAAAAGATTCCGCCTGAAGAAGAATCGGACTTCAGGAAACCTGAAATTCAGCCCGACGATCCCAGGGCATACTGGCTGATTGCGGACTCAAAGGGAATCCTTGAAGGGTTAATGCATATGTTCAGGCGTTCCGAATTCAGCAAAGATGTAATCGTCCTGGTCTCGGAAAGGACTCCTGAAGCTTATATCAATTACCTCAAAGAAAGAAATTATGATTTTATCCAGACTGGAGCAGACCGTGTAAATATTAGACAGGCACTGGAAATTGCAAACGAAAAGTATGGTTTTAAACTTGTAGTTTCGGACAGCGGCGGAGTGCTGAACAGTATATTACTCGAACATGGACTTGTCGAAGAAATCAGTCTTATTCTCACTCCTGAAATTGTAGGGAAGAATGGGGCAAATCTTTTCAGAACCCTGGAAAAGAGCGGCATCAGGCTTGAACTTTTAAGAGACGAAATTGTGGAAAAGAAATATGTACATCTGATGTACCGGGTTTTGAAAGAATAAAGAGCTGGAATTATAGTTTTGAATACAAATTTTCATTTTATAGACTTGACAATTTAAATATTGGAAATCCTGATAATAGAGTAAATCGCCTTGCAAATTTTTTTGAACGAGATTAACACAAGTATGTTTTATAATAAATACGCCCAAAATTATTCTTTTTAGTCTAGTTAGAGAAAATACTGTAAAAATTAGCTCTTCTTGAGCACAAGCTTTGCGCCACAATTGCTGAGCTGCAACCGTTGCGTCGGTTGATCACGCCGTCGCTAGGGCCTTTGGTCAAGCTTTCCCCCGGAAAGGTTGCGGTCAAGCCTTTTTTGAGGAGGCTTGTTGTTTTCAATTCTCATAATTTATTTATTATATATAATCAGTTATACTATAAACAATGAAAAATTTTCCTCCTAAAACAGGAAAAAAGCTTTTTTATTAAATTTTGAGAAACTCTATGCTTCCTATTTTTAGAACGTAAGTATCATAACTGAGAACTATTTTAACTTACAAAAAACTTTATAATGTAAATCTGTGTAATGTTAGAAAGTATTAGGCGAAAAGTTCCCAGGGAAAAACTCTTTAAATAAAAATTTACGGTGGAATGTAAATACGGACCACGAAATTATTTTAATAATCTCTAATAGGAAAGACAGTTCCAAAAATTTCGCGTTAAATGAAATACGGGCTAAAAAGGCTGAACTCTTGGTTAGGAATGAAATACAATATTTGGATTTTGTTTCAACCATTGGAACCAGCTTAAGGAGTGGATGAATTTGCTTGAAGCCTTCATTTACAGCGCTGTTATAGCTCTTATAGCCGGAACTGTCTTACCTCTTCTGTACCGCAGTAAAAACGCAAGAAAGGCTTCCTTTGGCTTATCTTTTATTTCTTCAATTCTGCTTCTGGCTTTTGCAGGCATCATCCTTTACACGGGAAAAGAGCCTGTTTTTCCAACCTTCAGATTTCTTCCCGGGCTGAATTTCACTCTGGTTGCAGACAGACTCTCAGCAGGCTTTATTTTGCTGATTGCAGCCGTTACATCAGGAGTTTCAATATATTCCGTTGAATATGTAGAACATGCTAAAAATGAAGCCAGAAAATATATTCAGGCAGCTCTTACAAACCTCTTCATTCTTGCCATGCTAATGGTCATACTTACAGGAAATATGGTCGGATTTCTGGTTTTTTGGGAAATAATGTCCCTGTCTTCCCTAATGCTTGTACTCCACGACTATTCCTCGGAAGAGAACAAAAAAGCAGGGCTCTTCTACTTTATAATGACAAATCTGAGTACAGCTTTTCTTTTCATGGGTTTTATAAGTCTATTCAGGCTTACCGGCTCTAGTGAATTCGGAAAGCTGGATTACCCGGCAAGCGCCCTGACTTTGCCTTT
>JAMXLQ010000120.1 GCA_024280975.1 Methanosarcina sp. | reverse complement strand
ACTTCATATTCTTCTTCATTTTCGGTTTTCCTGCTTTTTCTGGCTCTATTTTTTGCCCTGAACCTCAATGATTTTTCTTGGAAGACAAAGAGTTCGTAAATCTCCTCAGGTTTTCGACCTGCAATTGAGATTGTCCTTTTTTGGGAAGGGCGGTAATTGAGAAGATTATTTCGAAGGGACAAATCAAGCAAATTCTGCCTCAGTGCTTCCAGTTCCTTAATTACGTCTACCATAAGAATACCAGGCTCTTTTCAAATAATCAATGAAATATTTGTAATTGATAGAACACAGGAGATTTACTAATAAATTTTATTATGTTCTGCCATAAATGAGACTCTAAATGAAGGAGAAATACAACTCAGATGAAGAAGAGCTTCTTTAAGAATGACATATTTAAGAATAATACATTAAAGAATATTTTCCTTATTATATCTGAGAATTATTCCCCTACTATTAGAGTTTTTCTCTAAATTACGATTATTCCTCTTATAACCTCGAAAGCAAGTATTTGCATCTGATTAGCTCCGGACTCTGACGGTGAATACGAAAAACCAAATCTAATGCTATAACCGCTGAAAACACGGAAGAACATGGAAAAAACTGTAATTTCGTAAATAAGTTCTCTCGTTAGTTCTCTTGAGCAAAAGCATTGAGCTGCAACCGTTGTGTCGCAACGATTGCGCCGCTTGACTACGCCGTTACAGGAGTTTTCGGTCAAGCCTTCTTTAAAAAGGCTTGTGTCAAACTTTTTTTGAGAAGGTTTGCGGGATTCCGGGCATTTTTTCCTTGAAATCATGTTCGTTTTCGGTTTTGTTTTTTTCTTCCAGGCTTGCCAGAAAAGAACTGGAAAGAATAAGAACACATCCTAACAGGGTTTCAGCGGAAATGGGATCTTTTAAAAGGAGATAAGCGAAGAAAATCGTACTTACAGGCTCAAGCAGGGAAAGTATGCTTGCATTCTGGGCTTTGACATGCACAAGCCCTGTAAAATAGAGAATCGAACCTACTGAGGTGATTGCTGCTCCGAGGAAGAGGAGGACAGGCAGGTTCTCTAGAAGAGTTTTTGTCGAAGCCTGCATTACAAAAGGAAGCAACAATACAACCGTTGCGCAGGTTGAGATAAAAAGCTGCTCAAGGCCTGAATACTCGTCCCTGAGGTAGCGGGAAGTCACTGTAACGCAGGCATAAAAAAGGCCTGAAAAAAGTCCCATCAGCACTCCGAACAGGTATTCAGGCTCAAGCTTTGAGCCTGAAACAAGGTTTTCAGGACCGATCACGATTATTACACCTGAAAGAGACAGAACCAGGGCAGCAAGGCTCTTTCTACTATATTTTTCCTTCAGTAGGACAGGAGCAAGCAGCAAAACGTAAAATGGAGCCGTATAAAGCAGAAGTACGGATATCGAGACATTTGTAAAGCTCACAGCAGTATAATAAGAAACCATTGCACCTGCCTGCCATACCCCAAGCAGCATCAGGGTTTTTCGCTTTCCTCGTAGCTTAATTCCTGATAGCTTTCCGGTAACTGCCAGATAGCCTGCAAGCGCAAGCAGCCCGAAAAGAAGCTGGTAAAACACAACGGGCCCTGCAGCCATATTCTTTACATACATGAAAAAAATTCCTGAAAACCCGTAAATAACAGATGCGGCAATTACCTGGAAATTTGCCTTTATATGCTGTGGCTCCATGACTCTCAAGATATGAATCAGATTTAATAAGACTTTCTTGAGCCTGTTGAAAATTATCTTGAACCATCAGACTGCTGCCAGTTGACAGCTTATAAATTGGGTTTAACAATTCTGTCAAAAAACTGTTTTTGAAGGTAATTTTGGTTTAAATCCAGTCAAAAATAAATGGATAGGAAAGTGCGAAAAAAGAATTATAAGAGACGTGTTTGGGTTGCTTTTTCGAGCATGATCACTCCCAAAATACGCCTTTGTCTCTCACTCATACATTTCTTGGAGACACTGATTTTCTTTGCAACTTTGAAAATCTCAGTTTTTTCTTATGTTTTCTTATTATATTCCTTCTACGTTTTAATGTTGATTTTACGGTGTTTCATCAATCTTCTTTTTGATTTTTCTTTAACTCTTTTCTTATCCTTTTTTAACTCTTCTTCCGTTTTTGAGCTTCTGTTTTTATTCTGAACCCTTTTTTCATTTTTCAGCTTTTACTTTCCTTTAGTCTCTTCTCATAATCCCTACTGCAGTTGCTGAAGGATCAGGCTTGGAAAGTCTATTTTTTACTCCAAGTATCTTCACAATCACCATGCTGATCTCAAAAAAGATTAACATGGGTATGGCAACCATCAGCTCGCTGAAGACATCTGTCCCAGGAGTAACGACGCCTGCAACAAACATGATGATGACATAAATGTGCTTGCGGTAGGTCACAAGAGTGCTATATTTTACAAATCCATTTCGGGTAAGGAAAGTAAGTACTATAGGGAATTCGAAGACCAGCCCAAAGATTGCTATAGTTGTTGCTATAAATGAGATGAAATTGAAAACCGAATAAGTTGCAGTCACCCCTGAATCTGCTGCATCAGTGTAGACGAACTTAAGAAAAAGGGGTATCATGAAAAAATAAGAGTATGCAGCCCCAATAACGAACATGACGATGACCGCTAAACTCAGGAAAATAAACTGGCCTTTTCCAATCGATATTGGAACTTTAATTGAGTACCGTTTTGAGATGGCCCTATAAACATAGAACGCAATAACAGGCAGGGTAATAAGCACTCCCATTATGATAGAGAGCTTTAGCTCCAGCATCATTACTTCAAGGGGAGACACATAAACCAGCTTTGCGCCCTCGGGAAGAAGATCAACTTTCATTCTCTCGATTAGAGGACTTGTAAACTGGAAAGAGATCATGATGCCTGTGAGAAGGACCCCAACAATTACAAGTAACTTATTTCGCAGGGTCTTCAGGATTACGCTTAGATTTTCAATGGCTTCAGACATATTGAGTACCTATCCGGAAAGGCAAAAGAAAGTTCTTTATTCTATTTAATAGAACTCTTATTATCATTGCAGTGGGGTCTATTGACTACAGAGATTTTCATCATCAACTTTCTTTTTACCTATATTGTTTTTTCGCTTTAGGTTTGTCCGGCTCTTTTCATGGAATCCTTTTAATGTTCTCTGAAACTTCCACCCATTCAGGAGAAACCCAATTAAAGAAGCCACAAACTCGAGTACGTAGACCGTTATGTTTGAGTACCAGGAGCCGGGAAATAGCAGTTACCTTAATAGATTATCTTAGTAGCTTATCTTAATGATAACAAATATATTATATTAATTATTCTAATAAGGTTATACAATCAATTTATGATTAATTATCTTATCAGGTTTATTAATACACATCTTAAACAAGTAATCTTAATTGAATTATATTAATCATTTTTAAACGATACGTAATTATAGTACAGTGATTGTAGTATAATGATTTGGGTTACATGTTTTCAATATACGGTCAAATATGCAAATATATGACAGATTGATATTGTGAAAATGGATAATAAAATGGATTGCGAAGATATTCTATAGAGGAAAGTGGAATGTCTGCAGAAGATACCAGGTTCACATTTAATATTATGTTCCGATATTAATATATTTATCTAGGTACATTTAAGAGCAGAAAAAAATGGATTCACAGCACACAGGCAACGGAACCACTTCCAATGGAATAGCATCGGGAATCAATTCGTATACTTCCGGTGTTCCAGGAGATACTGAAGAACCTCTCATGGCTCACCTGTTAGAGCTCAGAAACCGACTGGCAATCGTCTTAATCTGGCTCTGTATAGGAATAATTATTGCTTTCCCGTTCTCGGCAAAAGGGATGTTGCTTATCTGGAAGGAATTTATAAGTTCTGACCTTTATATGACGGCTTACTCGCCCCTCGAATGGACCTTTGCTCGCCTCAAGCTCTGCCTTGTTTTTGCTTTAGCTACTTCAATCCCTCTGCTCTTCTACCAGCTTTACAGATTTGCAGGTAAAGGACTTTATCCACATGAGAAGCGCTTCTTCCTCAAGATCATTCCAGCATCTTTCCTGCTTTTTATCTTTGGGGCTTCTATAGGTTACTTTATCGTCCTGCCTGTAATGTTCAAATACATTTTATTTTTCTCTGGTGACATGGCTACAGCGCAACTTTCTGTTCAGGACACTCTCTCAGCCGTAACCACAATCCTGGCAGGTTTTGGAATTGTATTTCAGCTTCCTCTGCTTGTGGTTTTTGCCGTGAAAATGGGGCTTATACAGTACCAGACCCTCAAAAAGCAAAGATTTATGGTTTACAGTCTAATTATGGCAGTTTCGTTATTCCTTTCACCTGACCCGACATTCATTGCTCAAATTCTTGTGGCATTTCTATTGGGGATCTTGTTTGAATTCAGCCTATTACTGATTCGGATATTTTGAGGAAGAGTTTGCCTAATTAATTAGATTTTTTTCTGTTTAAATGCAAGAAACTCTAGTAAGTTTCCAGATTAAATATGTCTACCGGTCTTATTACAAGAATTTTTATATTAGATTGATGATAATAACCAATAATGTTAGGCACACAAGAATTGATAATAATCCTTATCGCAGCTCTTTTCCTCTTTGGGCCACAGAAGCTTCCCGAACTTGCACGGTCTTTAGGAAGTGCAATGGGAGAATTTAAAAAGGCACAGCGCGCTTCTGAGCTTGAGCTCAATCAATTTGATGCCTACACCCAAAAGGCTGCAAATATAGTCGCTTCTGCGGAAAAAGAGAAAGAGAAGGAACAAAAAGATAATCCTGAAAGCAGTAAAGAAGCAAAAACCGATAAAGATTCGAAAGTTGGTATAAACTTGGAAAATACTCCTGAAGCCGGAAAATCTATCCCTGAAAAGGAAGAGATCCAGAAAAGCTGAAGCACCGGGAACAAGCTAAGATAAAAAGAGATAGATTTAAAAGATAGATCTAAGGAGATAGACTGAGTAGATAGAAATCAAATGAAAAGAATTAAATATATAAATTATGTAAAATAATAAATGAAAATAGAACCTTTATATAACATAAAAAATCTTAGCTTAATTTACAGATATTTCAATATTCAGATCATTAATACCTGCTGAATTATATTGTCTAAGAAAACGATAGCTTGAGGTTAAGCCATGTTAGGCACACAGGAACTTATACCGATTTTCTTAATAATTGTACTCCTTTTTGGAGCGTCCAAACTTCCGGAATTGGCAAGGTCCATGGGAAGTTCAATGGGCGAGTTCAAGAAAGCTCAGAAGGAATCCGAACTAAGCCTTAGGGAATTTGAGAAATCTATAACGGAACCAACAGCTCCAAAGAGCAAGATACAGGAAACTGCTCAGAAACTAGGGATTGACATAAGAGGCAAGACCGACGATCAGCTTTTGGATGAGATCCAGAAATCAGCAGAAAAGCCAAAAGAGGTCTCTGAACCCTGAGAAATCCTGAAAAGTGAATTCCTTTTTTCTTTTCATGGCATTATTTACAGGTTTAACCTTTTATTGAAGCGGCCATTTTTATTTTAACCGAAATTCTTATTTTTTATCCCAATCGAACCTGGATAGTGAAACAACCTAATAGGAGTGCTTTTGTGGCAGAGCTAATCATTGAGGTCGACAAAAACGATAATTTTCTTGGGCTGCGTGAGCGAGAAGAGTTTTACTTGGGAAATCATATTCACAGGGCTGCTCAACTTATCCTGCTCAACCCTGAAAATAAAATGCTTATCCAGAAAAGGTCGCCCCAAAAGCGGTGGTATCCAGACCGTTATACGTACTCGGTAAGCGGTACTGTAGCGAATGAGTCTTATGAAGCCTGCATGAAGAGGGAAATGCTTGAAGAAATCGGAATCTCGGTTCCGTTCAAAAAAGTATTCAAAATTCCCTGCATCTTCGAAAACAAAGGAGCCTTCCACACAGTATTTTCAGGCCGATGTTCTGAAAAAACTGCAGGCTTAATTCGACCTGATCCGGAAGAAGCTACCTATGTAGAATGGGTAGAACTTGAAGAACTATATGGGGCCGTCAAAGCTGAACCCGAGAAATATACGCCTTCCCTGCGAGCAGGAATTATGAAAATATTTCAAGAAGGTTACGAGAAATACATATTCTAAAGAATCCTCTCAGTAAAGAAAAGTGACTCAGTATTTTCTGGAAATTCGGTATATACCAGTTTTTTCCTGTCGTACTATCTTGCTTCTGGTTTTTTATAGTATCTTTCCTGCTTTGGTTTAATAATGGGGTTAATATTCGTATTCATTCGGTGCTTGTTTTGAGCCAACAAATTCGCCTATTATCGGAATATATTCCCCGCATTTGGGACAGGTTTTTTCAGGTGTGATATCGTATTTTTCTATTTCAAAAAAGCCACGGGCAATCAACAGTTTTCCGCAGTTCGGACAAAAAGTATTATTGCGTTCACTACCAGGGACGTTGCCCATGTAAACATACTTTATCCCTTCCTCTGTTGCGATTTTACAGGCTTCCTGCATAGTTTCTACAGGCGTCGGAGAGAGATTCTGCATCTTGTACTGAGGGTGGAAACGTGTGAAATGCAGGGGAGTTTCAGGTCCCAGGTTTTTATACACCCATTTTGAAAGTTCTCTTAGCTCATCAAGGGAATCGTTTACATTGGGAATAATAAGGTTCGTAATCTCTACATGGATTCCAAGTTCTTTTGCAAGGGCAGAAGCCTCGAGTACAGGAGCCAGTTTTGCGCTGGCGACATCGTGATAAAACTTTTCGGTGAATGCCTTGATATCAATATTGGCGGCATCCAGATAAGGCGCAATATGCCTGAGAGCGTCAGGCGTCATATATCCGTTTGTCACATAGACTGTTGCGAGTCCTGCGGCTTTTGCAAGTTTTGCACATTCGTAGGTGTATTCATGCCAGATTGTGGGTTCATTATAGGTCCAGGCAACTGAACTTGAGTGTGAGAGGAGTGCTCTTTCAATCAATTTATCTGGAGGAATATCCATTGTGTAGGCATCTTCCAGACAAGCCTGGGAAATCGACCAGTTCTGGCAGTGTTTGCAGCGGAAATTGCATCCTATTGACCCTACTGAATAAACATAAGACCCCGGATAAAAGTGATAAAGCGGTTTCTTTTCAATAGGGTCAACTGCCTCGCTTGAAACCGTCCCGTAAATAAGAGTGTATAATTCTCCTTTCCTGTTTTCTCTGACTCCGCAAAAGCCTCTTTTTCCCGGAGGAATCTTGCAACTCTGGGCACAGAGATTGCAGTGTACTTTATTGTCTCCGATTTTCTCGTAGAACATGGCTTCTTTTATCACATCAATCCCCATTTAGAAATTGTTTTACAGCATAATAACGTTGCTGTTTCATATTTTTCCAATCCCATAGGAAAAAGTGATCAACTTATTAGGTTTTCTGCGCCTTGTAACGCTATCCCGGAACAGCAATTAGAACTTACTTTCTACGTCGAGAATCACGATTAACTCGGTTTCGTTTTCTCTGTTCAATTCAATTTCACCCTTAACTAATTCCCCAGGGTACTTACAAGCTAACAGGCAAAGGTCTCGGAATTTTCAAATTCTGTGGTTTCCGGAGTGCCTGTAGTTGTCCTAAACGATATTCTTTTTGTTTTTTGTCAGGCATTGTAGGCATCATAGATCTGCCAGACCCATATAATCAGCCATATTAAAAATCCAGTCCCGAAAATATGCATTGTGCCGGTAACGATGAAAGCTATCCAGATACCCAAAGCCTTGAACAGATGTCCTTTTACAAGCTGGCCCAACCCTGGGAAGAAAAAAGAAAATAAGGCTGGAATTCCGTGTGTTCTGCAACAGTTCATAGAACTTACCTTTTTTAAGACGCTAAATAAAAGGAGGAGTATAAATAATTTAACTTAGGAAAGTTGTTCTCCTCTAAAATAACTTCTTCTAATACAGATCTTTTAATCTTTTTTCATGAATTATAGGCATCATATGAGTTATAGGCATCATATATTTGTGCAATCCATACAACCCAGGTCCATTAAAATCCCAATTCCTATAATGGTCATAAATGCACAGATTATCAGGGCTCTCCAGATACCCATGACCTTGGATACCTGTCCCTTTACAAGCTGGCCCAAACCAGGAATAAAAACGAAAATAGTGCCGGAACTCCGCGTGTTTTCTTGCAGTAACGCACAGATTTTCCCTCTTTATATTAATCAATAAATAAAAATAATTAAGGAACGCTAAACATAAATAATTTAATCTATACTGCAGTGAATTCCTGTTGTTTCTACAACTGTTTTATCTAGATTTCGTCTCCTTCTAAAAGGCATGTTTGAGGAAATAAAAATAAGTTCTCAGAAATTTCTTTATAATCATCAAAAATTATGTGCCAAAATTAATATATGTTATAGTATTTAACTACTCGATATATTTCAGCATTAATTTAAAAAATCTATAATATCAAAATTAATTATTTAAATGAGCTTTAACTCTTCCTGAAACATGTGTCGGTTTTCCAACCTGTATAAAAACTGATTATTTGCTTTAATTTATAGGTTGTATGGAGTCTGGTTATGGATAAACAGGATAATCAAAATTCGATCTGGGACCAAATTAAGTCTTTATGGAACTCATTGCCCGAAATTCTAAAATTAATTGGTACTATTCTGAGTATAGCTATTGCTCTAAAAGTCCTTTTTCCTGCAGCTGTGGTGGAAATCAGTAATTTTAATGCAGGTCCAGAAACTATCGAGCCAGGAGGATCTTCTATTTTGAACTGGAATGTCGTAGGGGCTGACAATATTACAATAGAGCCTGGCATAGGTGCTGTAAGTTCGAATGGATCCCTTTCTGTATCTCCTTCCGAAACTACAACTTATAAATTGATAGCTGCTGGTAAGGGAAAAGAGAAAGTAGCACTCTGCACAGTAACGGTTAATGGAGGATCTCAAGAATCTCTTCTCATCAGCTCGTTTGATGCAAGCCCGAACTCTATCACACCAGGAGAGAGTGCAATTCTGAACTGGCACGTTGCCGGAGTTTCAAATGTTACCATAGAGCCTGATATCGGAGTTGTAGAGCCCACCGGAACACTGAATGTATCTCCTGCCAGCACTACTACATACAAACTTACAGCTTCAAATGGCGATAAAAAGGACGAAGCTTACTGTACTGTTACAGTTGGGGGAAATAATGCAGCCTCTGAGAACGTTCCTTCATCAAGCCTCCAGTCCGGTGAAGAAAAGCCCGCATCCCAGGAAAACACGGTACCTCAGGCGAACACTGTATCCCAGGAAAATTCAACATCTAAAGAAAATACCGGATCTCAAAAAAATCTGCCATCTATCGACTCGTTTAATGCTAATCCTGATACTATTGGGAAAGGTGAAGGCTCATATTTAACCTGGAGCGTTTCAACAGCTTCGAAAATCTCAATAGAACCCGGAATAGGAACCGTAGGTTCAACAGGCAGCCAGCGAGTATTCCCCAATAAAACCACGACTTATACCCTGACAGCTACAAATGATTTTGGGAGCGTGAATGCTACCAAAATTGTACTTGTAAAGTCTTCTGCATCCGCTCCTCAAGAAACAGCTTCTACGTCGTCTCATTCCCCAATTTCAACGCCAGGGCAACTCTCATCATCTAACGAGACAGAATTCAACAATTCCACTTCCGGAACTGAATCCCCTCAGAATAAAACATAATTAAATATTTAATATATGATAATTATGTAATCTTCGATAATTATGTAATTTCGATGCATACTTCCGGTAAAGACAGGTACTTTCCAGCAAAAGAGAAATTTCCAGCAAAAAACTTCCAATAAAAAGATAATTCCCAGTAAAAAGAGAAACTTCAGTAAATACTTCAATAAATAAAAGACCTGCCAGATCTATGAGTTGCAAAAGACAAAATTTAAACCCCCCAGAATGGGATCCGCCTGCCCCTTCCACAGTCTATATCAAAATCAAAAACATCCCATACGAAACTTTCAAAACACGGCTGAATGAGGGACTTGTAACCACTGAGCTTGACCAGATACGATATCGGTTGGAAAAACGAATTTACTCATGCGGGATTTGTTCCAAGTGCGTTAATGGATATTGCGTCATAACAAACCGAAAGGTTGAGCCAGGATGGATTTGTAAATCCTTTGTGCCAAAAGAGGAATTTATATACATTGACGCCAGACCTGGCTCGGAGATATCTCCGGAATTCAGATATCTTTCGGAAACCGGAATTCGGAAAAACTGTCTCGAAGGCGAGTCTCCGGAAGAAGGCGGCCAGAAAAGCGCAGAAAGCCTCTATGAGGAAGGAGTAAACCTCTACAGACAAGGTAGGCTCAGGCTCGCACTTGAAGCTTTTGACACGATACTTTCAGGAAATCTCCAGCATTTTCCAGCTCTCTTTCATAAAGGAAATACCCTGCTAAAGCTTAAACGCTACGAAGAGGCTCTTGAAACGTTCGAAAGTGCCTCCAGGATAAACCCGGATCATCCAGGGCTCTGGACCAATATAGGATTTGTATTAGTAAAACTCGAACGTTTCAAGCAGGCACTTGAGGCTTTTGAGAGGTCTATTTCCCTGAATCCTGTTCAGAAAAATGCCTGGGATGGAAAGGATATTGTACTTGTCCGGATACGCCAGTGTGAAGAAGAGTTGAAAGAATCCGAAAAAGCCCTGGAAAGGAATCCTGAGGCAGCAAGGATCTGGTTTGAAAAGGGCAAGCTTCATTTAAGGCTTGGAGAGCTTGAAAAATCCAGAGAGGCTTTTGAAAAAGCTCTTGAAGGAAAAATCGAGAATGCAGAAGCCTGGAATCTCAGAGGAAAAGTGCTTTTTGAGATCGGTTCTGAAAAAGAAGCCCTGCACGCTTTTGAAAAAGCGACCCGACAGAAACCGGATTTTCCTGAAGCCTGGTACGAGAAGGGTAGAGTTTTCCTGAAGCTTGGCAACCCGAAAGGAGCGGAAAACGCTTTTAAGATTGCAGCCAATTTATGGGAGAGCAAGGGATTCAAAGCTCAGGCTGAAATGGCCCGCTCAAAGATTAAAAAGCCTGGCTTTGGAGAAAAATGAATTTTTCCGGTATCTGAGAAGTAGAAGGAAATTATTTGCCTTAATACTGTCTTACAGATTTTGTTTTTGGCTTAGTTGGATAGAGAGTTTGAAATAATTAAAGGAAGGAGATTTTTTCCTTGTTTGATTCGCAACAGGTAAAAGTGGCATACAGATTAACAAATACGTTTATCTGTTAACTTATAGTCATTTATCTGTTAACTTATAGTAATTTGGTTTGCCTGTCTTCTATAATCTCTTATTCTAAGTCCAACTAATAAGTAGAGAATTGTAGTAATAATTCCATTGATTGGTGAAATAAGAATTTCTTTTCCTGCTGCAATGCTGATATAACCCAATATAACTAGAGAATTTATCAGAGAGTCCTCTACCATATGTAGTATAACACCCGGCCAAATTGATTTTGTTACCCTAAAAAGCTCAACAAACATCACTGCCCAGCATACCAGTGTTACAATAGAAACAATGAAATATATAGCTCGACTGACAGGTAACACTGCTTGTATATCTTTTTCGGGTAAAAAGACCAGATAATATGGAGCATGCCAGATTCCCCAGAGACCGCCAACAATGAGATATATCTTCCAATCATTAAGCTTTAATTTTATAAGTTGTGAAGTTAGATACCCATACAAAGGAGTCCCATCAAAAATATCTTTAATAAAATTAATTAACAGAGTACTGGAAAACAGCAAAATAAAAGGTCTAAGATCAAAGGCTGATAAGTTAATCCATTTTGTGGTAGCTCCGATTATCAAAACGATTGCTGTTACGACAGGAAAAATCAAAGCAGCAATCAAGTACCATTTTATATTTTCTTTGAAATTCGGCCTGAAGCCAAAATCTTTCCAATTCCCCTTTGAAAATATAGTGATTACAATTGCAGCCAGCATAGGCAACACCAACCATATCCCCATACCAAGAGAATTACCTTTGGGTTGCTCGGTAAGGACAGAGTCTATAAGAACACCTATCCACCCACTGATAACAACAAGAAAAACAAATACAATAGTATTTCGAAGAATCCTTTTATTCATAGAAACCTCCATATAGCACATATTAATAATCTCCGCAACGAAATATCTTACGATTTAGACTTAGTCATAGAGGCTATCCCAAAACCAACTTTATTCTCAAAATCATAACATTTTCAGAGTTGCTTTCATAATCTGAAGCTCAAGTAATGATTGCAAATTCGAGATCTAAAGAAGCGATTTTGAGTTTTGGGATTGG
>JAMXLQ010000119.1 GCA_024280975.1 Methanosarcina sp. | reverse complement strand
CTTGTGCTTTTCAACCTGGGCGAATACGAAGCAGCTGCCAAAACCTTTGGAATGCTGCTGGAAGCCGAGCCTGAAGGTTCTGAAAGCCTAAATTACCTTGGGCTCTCCCTGCTGCAACTCGAAAACCCCGACGCGGCGCTGAAAGCCTTTGAAAAAGCTGCACTTTTCAATCCGAAAAGTGAAGAGGCCCTTTACAACACAGCCACAACCCTTATCAAGCTTGGTCGGGCTCAGGAATCCCTTGGATATTTTGACCGCATCCTTGATATTTCTCCTGAGAATATCGATGTCCTGAATTACAAAGGAATCGCCTTTTGCACACTTGAAATGTACAGAGAAGCCCTGAAAGCCTTTGATTCTGTACTGGAAAAAGACCCTGAGAACATCAAGGCGATCTATAATGTAGGGGTTGTCTGCTTCAAACAGAAACTTTACGAGACTGCCTGCAGGGCCTTTGGTGAAGCTCTTGCCCTTAACCCCTGGCATAAGCAATCCCTGAAATATCTCGGGATCTCTCTTGCAAAGATGGGAGAGTACGAGGATGCTCTAAGAGCCTTCGACAGGCTGCTCAGAATAAACCCGCGCGATGTTCAGTCCATGAATTATAGAGGAGTTATCCTCGGAAAAATGGAAAGATATGCAGAAGCCATAAACACTTTCAGCGAAATCTTGCGCCTTTATCCTGATATGGCAGACGCGAAAAGAAAACTTGAAGCCCTAAAATGCATTCAAAACGAAGAAGATTCTGGCGAAAACCTCTATTAAGGCTTCTGCCAGAGAAAAGATTCCTGAGAGATAGGAATCTTTTACAGATCTTTTTTAAGATTCTCTCATGGAGCTTATCCTAAAACTCAAAATTGTTTTTTAGATTTCGAATTTAGGATAATTAATCGAGTCTTTGATCCTTGGAAATTATCCTGAAAATCTTACCAAGTGAGAATAAGATTGATTTTGGGACGAGCTTATGTAGTACTAGAAACAGTTTCTGTCTAAAGAAATCAATAATCAAACATGAGACTAAAATACCTACTCCTGAAAATAGCATATGCCGAACAAAAAGAGGGCTGTAATAATAGTCAGCACAATGCAGGATCTTTGAGTACAACACATCTAGTACAAATGGATGATTTGATATTAGATAAATGCCGAAAACAGATGTTGCTATAAAATTTATCATTGGGGATTGTATTTTGATGTTTTTGAAAACCATAAACAAGCAAATGGCTCCTAGCTCTACAAAAATAAAATTATAGTTCCAGGGATCGGTAAAGAAGTACTCGGGAGTTTCAGAAAATGTTCTAAGAAGCGTGACTCCAGAAAATATTAAAAAACTACACATAAGATACCCAAATAAGAAAAAGGTTAGATTTTTGACTGGGAGATCATACTTTCTTACGTATGCGCCTACACAATAAAGAAAAACAAAATTATATAGACTATATCCTGTATCGGTAAAATAGGTAAAATTAATTGACGGTAAGATTACAAAAAAAACTGCAGAAACTAAAATTAATTTTTTATGATCTTCTTTTTTTATATTTCTGAGAGCTATATTTATGAAAGGAGAAAAAAGATACAGAACGATGTACACTGTCACAAACCAGTATGTTCCAGTAATTACTGGGAAAAATGTTTGTAACATTGTGGATGTAGTCATAGGCTCAGTACCAGTAAACCAAAATATTGATGAAATCGTTACTGAATAAAAAATGACCTGTGCCCAGAGGTCAATAATCTTTTTTAATTTAAATTTTCCATTAATTTGATAGTATCCGGTTATAAGTATAAAACAATCTACTGTAATGATAAAGAGGCTTTCCAACCCGTACGCTAAGTAATAATTTGTGTCCGATAGTGTTAATGCCCGAAGCGCTCCTCCATACTTAAAATAATGGAGACATATAATCATTGAGATTAAAACAATCCTTAATAGCTCAAAGTTTGAGTCACGAATGGTATTTTCATCAGATGACATAGATATCGTTTTATTATCTTTACTTTGTTTTGTACCGAAGTTGTCAATGCTATAGATAGAACTAAGATCAAATAAAAAACAAGAGACACTGAAGTAATGTTATTTTTATGGCTTTTTTAATTTTTATATGATTTTACTGTATTATATTTTGTTTACTTTTTAAATAAAAATACTAATATTAGATACATCATATTAATTCTTAAATATTTGCTTCCGGAGGTTGTATATTAGTTTTTACAATGGGCTAAAGATTTAGGTAGTTAGAAGAGATATGCGAAAAGCCAGTCAGTTTTGAGATTCTTCAATATTTTGTGCAGGTTGAAATTATTTTCAACTAGAAAGAGCGATACAAAGTGTATAAGCACTGAAAATAAGCTGATTACAACCAATAAACTTTTCCAAATATTATATCGCTGCACCCACATTTGTAATAGTGCCTTAAAAGTACTGAGTTTAAAAATCGAAACCTAAACTCCATAGATATAATAAACAAATCAAAATGCTGAGCCATTTATTGATTATTACTTATAACCAAAGTCTAGCAAAATTTGGACTTTGGAATTTTTGACATTCTCTTGAAAATGACTATAAAAGTGACTACAAATTATCTCCCCTCAAAATGGCAAAGAGCTAGCTTTGAGATATTTTAATAAAAATAAGTTAGAGAGTAAAATGAAGACGATTAAATATTTAATATGTTTGTTTGTTCTGCTAATTGTGTCGGTTTTGGCGGTTCCATCAGGAGTGAACACACACCCTTCACATGGAGTACTTAATTGGAAAGGGCAAGACTGGTATTTGACAGGTGGCAAAGCAAATCCTGGTAATAATTATTGGAATAATACAGGTGCATGGATAGATAACCAGAATAGAATGCACTTAACAGTTGTAAATGACAATGGAAAATGGAAATGTACAATGTTAAACAGTCAAAAATCATATCTTTATGGTACTTTCACATGGACTGTAGCTTCACCTGTTTACACTTTTGACAAAAATAGTGTTGTAGGACTTTGTACCTACTTAGACGATTATCATGAATTAAATATTATAACTTCAAGATGGGGTGAACCTAATGGAAATCAACTCTGGTATTCTATAGAACCCTCTAAAATTGAAGGAAATACTAAAGAATGTCTGGTTCCGTCAAGCATTGAGGGCACAAACACAACTTATAGAATTGACTGGAAACCCAATTATGTAAGATTCACATCCATGCAGGCAGACGGAACAGTTATAGCAGACTATAATAATACAAATGTTTCTTCAATCCCTCAAGAACCCGAAAACGTCATAATGAACTTATGGCTAATGGCTCCCCCATCCGATGGAAGAAATATTGAACTTATAATTAGTGATTTTAAAGTTGTTAACGATTGAATTACAAAGTGGCTTAAGAGCCACTAAAATCCTTTATTAGAACAACAAAGAGAAAGATTTATTTTTTAACAACTTGACATATTTAGAATTAAGGCACATTATTATTTTTTATTTAGATAGAGTTTGATATTAAAATTTATGTGAACCACTAACACTAGATCTAATCTGGAAAAATAAGACTCAATAACAATAAAAGGGGGATCGTTTTTAGAGGATCCAATTTTTATTGTTTTTGGGGCCCATCAATAACGTTGACATTTATCCAGAAAAAAAATCGTATGTTCGTGCTCTGCATATCATTTTCCACTTCTTTTTGGTTTTAGTTTACCTTATACAAGTAAGCTTAGGAAACGATTGCAATTAAACAAAGTAAATTCTGAGACGAAATATCAACCAGCTAATTGGGCACAACCTATTGCGTTCGTGATTGAGCAATTTTGCAAGCATTAATAAGAAGCCAATGCCTTTATACATAGATTTCCTGCTAACTCGCGGGACCTTTTCAAGCGCGGCTATATACTCCTGCTCATTGAAGCCGTACTTTCTAGCCTGGGATCGGAAAAATTCATAGTCCAAAAGCTCGTCCTCAAAAAAGAACTGCCCCAAGTAGATATAACCGACCTGATAATCTATATTAATGGGAACCACCATGTCCCACATATTGTTCTTGCACTTGTACAACTTAAGCTCTCCAGGGAGAACTCCCGAGGATGAGTCTATTATACAATGTTTGCAGGTTTCGGGATGAACCCTATGGAACTTAGTGCAGATATCCTGCCATCCAACACTTACCAGAAGATTGCCTTTCGTATCGGTTAGGCCTATGGGGATATGGGTGAGCCGATATATATCATTCATTAGTAGCTGAATCACCTTTATATCAATGATCTCAGCTAGTTCCAGGTTCCCCATTTCCCGATCAGGTGAGAGAATATTTATTAATCTTAGCCTAATGCACTGTTTACTCAAGCTCAGTAGATTTGTGCTAAACCCGCTGAGAAGCGTGCTGTATTTGTCAAATCCAACATGTGCCTTTTCACGCACCCATTCAGGGATTGCCCAATTTAATTCTAATACTCCTTTTCGATTCTTCTGTAAAACTCTTGTTTTGTATGTATCCTTTGACAATTTTACGGTAACATCAGCCGAAACGAGTATTGAGACGAACGTCTGCAGGTATCGCGGCAGTAAAATTTTCCAGTTACTGAATTGATCAAATATTCGATACGAGAGAATCATATGCAGGTATTGAGGCAGTAAAATATGCCAATTATTGAACTGATCAACTGCGCGATATGGAACAATCATATGCAGGTACTGCGGCAATGACATATTACCACTCTTGATTCGGTTTAAAGAGGAAGAGATAGTATGCATAGACTAGCTGGGCAATAGTAAACCACGCATAAAATAGCTGCGGAATAAATGTCATCCTTACGACATAGTCCCACACACTGGGATTCTGCACATATCGCAGTGTGTAAACACAGTCAATATACATTATACTCATTACCAGTATGAACATTCGATTGGGAAGATAAACACCCCTGACTATGTCATACAAAGCATAATACAGTAGAATAATCTGGAAAGACAACATAATCCAGAAGAGTCCAGCATTTAGAATGTCTTTTCTGGTACTTCTATTCCATCCATGTTCCCACAATGTGTCAAGTCCACCGCGAAGCCAGCGAACCCTTTGTTTCCATAACTCACTTAGTTTTAGTGGGACATCTGTCCAGGCATGCATTCCAAAACCTGCAGCAGTATGGTAACCAAGTTCTTTTAGAGTTACCGTCAATTCGTAGTCTTCGGTAATGTTATGCACATCATATAAAGTGCAATCGAGTTTTTCGGTAGCTATACGTCTTGCCATGACCGCTTTTATCGCTTCTACCTTATATCCCGTGCAGATCCCGTGCGCGACTTTAATGCCCCTATTTTGACTAACGCGGCTTCTATCGAACTCTGCGTATTGGACATACTGCCAGTGATATACTAATTTTTCA
>JAMXLQ010000118.1 GCA_024280975.1 Methanosarcina sp. | reverse complement strand
TTCACCGGAATTGTCTCATTTAACCAATGAACAAATTTCTTTAAAATCGAGACAATCTTTTGTCATCAAGTCGTATTTCTGGCTTCGAGGGAATGATATTTGTAAGAACTGGTAATGATTTTCTGTTGAATAAAAGTGCCTTTTTACCGATCTTTCCTTTTAGATACCCAATATTTTCCCTTACTGAACCGTAATTTTTCCATCCACAAGCCTGATGATTCTATCAGCTTTTAAGGCCATATCATCGTTATGAGTAACTACGATAAAGGTCTGATTATACTCCTTATTTAGCTGTCTGAGCAGTTCATAGATCATGTCACCCGTTTTTGTATCAAGATTGCCTGTAGGTTCATCTCCAAGCACAATTGCAGGGGAACAACTCAACGCTCTTGCTATTGCAACCCTCTGATTCTGCCCTCCTGAAAGTTCACCGGGTTTGTGATCCATCCGGTCTTCAAGCCCTACTTCTTTTAGGAGTTTTTTGGCAATTTCCTTTGCTTCTTTCTTTTTTTTTCCAGCAATTAAAAGTGGCATCATTACATTTTCCAGGGCTGTGAAATCAGGGAGCAAATGATGGTACTGGAAGACAAAACCAAGCATCCTGTTCCTTATCTCAGAACGCTCTTTGTCAGACATATTTGTTACATTATTCCTGCCTATCAGTAAAGTACCTGAGCTCGGAGTATCCAGCAAGCCTATTAGATGCATAAGTGTGCTTTTGCCTGAACCTGATGGCCCGACAATTGCCACGAATTCCCCCTTTTTTATTTTCAGATTTGCGTTATCGAGAGCACGGAATTCCATTCCGTTTTTGTATACTTTTGTCAGGTTTTTAAGCTCGATTATTGGGCTTTCTTCCGTCATACTTTTTCTACGCCTCATTAGACTTATTAAAATTTAGATAGTCACGGATTTACTGACTCTGTTTTTGAGTTCAACTGCGTAAACCTTCAAATTTTATGTGAGTACTTTTGTCTTGTGAATAAATTACAAACTAAACCCAAATCGCATAGTTTTCTTTACACCCGCGAGAAGTAGATTCTATTAGGTACTTTCTATAGCTTTTACAGGATCAAGCTTTGCGGCTTTTCTTGCAGGATAGATCCCTGAGATTATGTTGATTACGAAAGCAAAGAAGGCAGCATATACAAAGTTGAGAGGTTCGACCTCAAGAGGGAGGGTCTGGAGCCCGAAATACATCTCCTGAGGGACCGCGATTTTATAACTCTGCAGAGCAATGGTTGCAATATAACCCAGAATAGTGCCCAAAATCAGCCCAATAGCTCCGAGAATTACAGACTGGAAAAGAAAGACAATCATTATGCTTTTTTGAGAGGCTCCCATAGCTTTTAAGATGCCTATTTCTCGGGTTCTCTGGGAAATAATGGTAATCAGAGCATTTGCAATCCCGAACCCTGCAATCCCGTAAATAAGGATATAGAAAACGTTTACGAAAACCTTCTGAGTGTTTAGAAGATTAAGGATTTCTGCATTTGCTTCTATCCAGCTTACTGCATTAAGCTTGGTTTCTCTTTCAATTGAACTTGCAATAATATCTGCCTTATAAGGGTCTGCGACCCTGATCCCTATTGTGCTTACAACTCCGGGTTCATTGAAAAATTCCTGCACCGAGTCCAGCCTTGCATAGGCTGTTACCTCATCTGCAGCCGTTCCGGTATGGATCAGACCTATGACCTTAAAAGAAGTTGTTTTTGAGCCCGGAAATACCGCATCTACCCGGTCTCCAAGCTGAACCCCAAGATTTTCCGCAAGTTTATCCCCAAGTACTATTCCGTGTCTCGTATGAACAAGTGATAGAAAGCTCCCTTCTACTATATCCTTGTTTACTCGCATGACCTTGTCTTCAGCCTCAGGTTCAACCCCCTGAATCGAAATTCCTTCAGCGTTATCCCTGTGTTCCAAGGCTGCCTGGCCCAAATATTTGGGAGATACCGCTATAACTCCTTCTTTTTCCGAAATCAGGGCCGAATTGTATCTGTAAAGATGAATAAACCCTTCTTTTTCATCCTGGGGATTGACAACAATATGGGGATTGTTCTCAGTACTGGACTTTATGAGCTCTCCTTGAAAGCCAGAAAGCATTGCCATCATTACCGTAATTACGGCTACGGCAAGGGCAACTGCAAGTATGGCAAAAAAGGTTTGCTTTTTTCTGGAAAAAACTTGCCTCATAGCGATTTTCAATTCATACATCTAAATAAGCTCCTGGAAATGATTATCTTAGGGTTTTAGTCAGCGGGGAATTCCATAATTTCCAGAATATCCAATCTGTTGATATTTTGTTAGCGCAATTTAATGTGAAATAAGCTAAGGAATAATCTTTAATCTATACTTACTTCGAACTGATCGCCTTCACAGGATCGAGTTTAGCTGCCTGCTGGGCAGGATAAATTCCGGCAATAAGGTTCAGCAAAAAAACTGCAAGAATAATGACCAGAATATCCCCAACTCGGACTATGATGGGAATAGTTGTCATTCCACCGTAAAGTTCTGAGGAGGCGGCTGGCATTTCGTACTGGCCTATTCCCAGAGATATTGCAACTCCTGTCAGAGTCCCTATAAGAGCACCTAAAAAACCCAGAATCCCACTTTGAAGTACAAAGATTCTCCGGATACTAGAAATCGTAGATCCCATAGCTCGGAGCATGCCTATCTGGCTTGTTGCCCCGATAACTGAAAGATTCAAGGCACTAACAACTCCAAAAGAAGCAATAACTACAATCAGACCCAGGATTACGTTGTTGGAGGTTGTTTCTATCGCTATGGTTCTAAGGATTTCAGGGTTGGTTTCGGTCCAGCCTTTTGCCTTATAGCCTGTTTTTTCTATCTTAGCAGCAACTTCCCTGTCTCTGTTAAAGTCTTCAAGCCTGACAGAAAGCCCATTAATTACATCAGGAACATTGTAGAACTTCTGGGCGGTATCCAGAGATGTATAAGTAAGAGATTCATCCAGAGGAGAGCCAGTATGGAAGATCCCAACTACTCTCAGGGACAGAGGATTTGCATTGGGAAAAGACACATCAACTGAATCTCCCAGATTAACCTCAAGCTTATTTGCCAGTTTCGAGCCAATTACCACTGTGTTTTTCGAATACTCAAGCTCCCTGAAATTTCCTTCAATCATGTCGTTTTCAATATCGCTGATATTGTTTTCCTGTAAAGGAATAACGCCTTTCAGCTCAGCGTTAAGGGAATTTGTCTTGAACCTGAAAGAAGCTTTTCCCGTAAGAAAAGGAGAGACCGTAGAAACACCCTCAATTTTGCCGATCTCGTCAACAAGGGTTCTGTAAAGATAAATATAGTCTTCACCTTCTTGCGGAGATACTGAGACGTGAGGAAGTTTATTTACTGTAGTGTTATAAAGCTCGCCAGTAAAACCAACCATAAGAGCCTGAGAAACAGTAAGTACCATCACGGCAAGAGCTATAGCTCCAACCGAAAGGATCGTCTGGAACTTTCTTGCCCGAATCTGTCTGAGTGCGATAAAGAGTTCATAACTCATTGGATTCACAGCCTTTGATTTGGTTTCAAATTTTATTCCTGAAAAGGATAGAAATAGCCGCAAGCCCTGAAATTAAAGCTATAGCAGAAAAGCCGGGGATTCCGTTTTTACCTGAAACCTTTGTTTCTGAAGTAGTATTATTTGCCAAGCTAACGTTGGAATTCTGAGAGAAATCGGATTCGATAACTGTTTCTCTGTGCTCAATAACATCACCGTCGTTTCCCATAAGCTCGATCCCAAGCCTGTATATCCCTTCCGGAAGCCTATAGCTCCAGGCAACTTCAACGGTTTCATCATCATTATTCAGCAACACTGGAACCTTTTGCTGGACAGACTCAATAAGACTGGCATTCTCTTTTTCAGAATTTGCGTTCATTTTGTATACTGAAAAAACCAAGTTTCCTTCAAAAGGTACCTGAGAGCGCCCGTAAACAGTTGCACTTGCTCCGTTTTCATCTTTGTAGATATCTGTAATCTCAGCATTGTCATTGGCAATAAATCGTTCGGATGAGCTTATAACTTCTCTTTCAGGGGAATAAACCTGAATCTTTACTCTTCCGACATAGTCTTTATTATTTTCAAGAAGGGTACCCCAGGGAGCGGAAAAAATATCTGGAGCGCTGGTAAGCGATAATTTTTCAGCTTTTGTTGTATAAACAACATCTGACCCATTTACAAGCATATATTCAATATCAAAAAGTGAGGCTTCTTTTGGAGAAAGTGCGACACTGATTCCTTGAGAGTTAGCCACCAGGTCATTAATCTGAAGCCTTGATGCAGAATTAGTGCCGTAAGCAAAATTGTATTCAGCCTCTGTGAGAACCTGCTTTCCCTCAAGAAGCTTTGCCTTTAGCTTATAAGCTCCGCGTTCAGGGCTTCCGATATTCCAGGAACCAACCTTCATTACCTGTTTATTTGCAGAAATATTGTCAACTGAAAATATCTGTCTGTCAAGCGTTTCTTCATTTGTTCCCACAGGTCTGACAAGAAGCACTTCAAGACTCAAGTTCTTCTCTGGATGGTCCGAGGAGAGGGTTACATCAAAGGATTCAAGATCACTATAAAGATCGGTTATGTGGGCTGTACTTGTTTCTCCAGTGTGAGAATTCTCGGATGCCGAAGCCGGAAAAACTGATATAAGGTAAAAAGTAAGTAAGAAAAGTGCAGCTTTCATTGTCTTTTACCCCGATTCGATGTTATAATGATTATTGGAATGTTTATCAAAATTATTAAAATGCGTTTCAATCTAAAGGTGTTAAATTATTATTAAATTATTTCTGGACTTTGTATAAAATTCTACTAATCTTTAATGCATACAACTTATTAATAATAGTTTTGAACATTGTTCACTTAGGGGATTAATGCATACAACTTATTAATAAAGGTTTTGAACGTTGTTCACTTAGGAGATATCAGATGCAGGATAAAAAAACTGTTCAAGACGATCAAAAGAATACCAAACGGGACAAAAAGGCGAAAATTATCTCTATCCAGGATGCCATGTGCACGCTGATAGAGACAAAAGGTTATGAAAACGTGACTATCCGGGATATAGCTGAGGCTGGCGGTGTGAGTATAGGACTGATCTACAAATATTTCCCGGGCGGCAAGTTTGACATCCTTAAGGAGATCAGCTATCGATATACGGACGAGCTACTGATGACAAATAAGTCCGAAAATATTGATTTTAATGATTTTCCTGGCTACATCAGGAATGTAATAAAAAATATGCAGCAATACACCAAAGACAATATCTCTTTGTCAAAAGCGTTGATCATAGCCACACTGCTCGGCGGCGAGATTGTGGAGGAAATCAAAAATCTGGATTTTAAAAATGAATACTACAAAGCTGTATCCGAGTTTTTTTGTAGTTTCAATGGCGTTGAGATAGGCGATAAAGACCCTCTGGAAGTCCTTATGGACTGGGGAATTGCGGTAAAAGGCATTATCCAATGCGACTTAATCTATTCCCTATCTCTCATCAAGAGCGAAGAATCCCTAACTGACCTGATGGTCGATATATCTTTGAAGATTTGGGGCTATCGGCAGACATCATGAGTTTTTTTCTTCCTGAACAGATTCATGGAACCGGAAAGATAGCTTTTTAAATACTTTCTAATCCAGATCTAAATTTAAAATTAACAAT
>JAMXLQ010000117.1 GCA_024280975.1 Methanosarcina sp. | reverse complement strand
ATTACTATATAAGAAATGTTATCAACTCGGTAGATGCCGAAAAGATTCGCAGCCGCAAACTTAAGGTAGTCGTTGATACAGGTTGCGGAGCAGGTTCTCTCACTCTTCCCTTCCTGCTAAGGGAACTGGGCTGCAATGTGCTTACTCTTGGGGCTCAACCCGACGGGACTTTTCCCTGGCGAAATCCCGAACCTACACCCGATGCTTTAACCGAGCTTTCCAAACTTGTGAAAATGACCGGGGCTGATCTCGGAGCAGCTCACGATGGGGATGCGGATAGAGTAGTCTTTATGGATGAAAATGGCGAATTCTTAAATGAAGAAGTTCTGCTTGCCATGATGGCAAAATATATGCTTGAGCGCGAAAAAGGGCCTATAGTAACTCCTGTTAGCTCTTCACAGCGTATGGCCGACGTGGCAAAAGACGCAGGCGTTGAACTTTACTGGACTGCTGTCGGCTCCATAAATGTTGCCCGAAAGATGATGGAAGTAAACGCAGTCTTCGGAGGCGAGGGTAATGGAGGTCTTATTTTCCCCAAACACCAGTATTGCAGGGATGGAGCAATGGCCTGTGCCAAAATCCTTGAGATTCTAGCTGGCGGGAAAAAGCTTTCCGAGCTTGCTAAGAGTGTACCTCAATACTTCAACGCAAAAACCAAGATTCCTTCTGTAAATACGCAGGCCACAATGGAAAGAGTAAAATACGAAGCCTCAGGCCTTGGGCTTAAAATGGATACAATCGACGGAGTCAAAATCTGGTACGAAGACGGATGGGTTCTAATTCGCCCCTCAGGCACAGAGCCTATTTTCCGAATCTTTGCCGAAGCAAAAAAGCAGGAAAGAGCTGAAGAACTCATGCAGGAAGGCCTGCAAATGGTCATAAGAGCAGAAAAAGCTTCAGTTCCCAATAAATAAACGAATATCTCCTTATCGCGAAATTAAATAACTTATGCTGAGATGTCTCAGGAAATTTATTGAATCCAGAAAAATGAGGTTTGGTTTTCAAAGTCGATACTGAAATTCCAGATCGACTTTCAACCTGATCTCCTTAATTTGACTTTTTTTCAGACTTTCGGTGTTTTTCCCAGTATCCTGTGAGTTTGCCTCCAAGGGCAAGCTTTCCAAGCTCTCGCCTTACTCGGTCACTTACTTCTGTTGGGACAACCGACGCATATGGAGTTCCTGGCAGGGGAGTGAGGTAATGGGCCCTTACAGTACCTCCTTTTTTGCAGATCCAGCGAACAAGGTCAAGGCTTTTTTCTTGGTCTTCTTCGGTTTCGGTGGGAAGCCCGAAGATGAAATCGACCGCAGGAACAATCTCATGCTCCAGGCAGCACTCAACTGCTGAAGTACTGTCTCCAACAGTATGCCCTCTTCGGATTTCCTTTAAAATTCGATCACTACCGGACTGAGCTCCAAGGCTAAGGCTATCGTTTGCACAGTATTTTCTCACAAGTTCAGCCGACTCGTCGGTTACGAATTCGGGGCGCACTTCCGAAGGAAATGTCCCGAAAAAAATATTCTTATCCGGCAGTTTGTAAAGTGCAGAAAGCAGTTTCTCTACTTTATCAAACCTGGGATGAATCCCGTTACTTCCGTAACCAAAGGCGTTTGAGGCTATAAAGCGAAGATCATTATAGTACCTTGCATTTTTTACAATTGAATCTATGCTTCTATGCCTGACTTCTCTTCCAAAAAGTCTAGGAGTCTGGCAGTACTTGCAGCCCCACGGGCATCCTCTGCTAATCTCAATAGGAGCCCGGAGTTTTTCAGGGTTAAAGCAGGGATAAGAATCAAGGTCTGCATAGGGCCTTTTCGGAGTTATTATTACTTTACCCGTTTCTGCATCTCTGTATGCAATTCCAGGTACTTTTTCCGAGGCTCCCCTTTCCTGAATCGCTTTTACAAGTTCCGGAAGGGTCTCCTCTCCTTCTCCAATCACGACATAGTCAAAGTATTCAAGTGTCTCTTCTGGATCCCCGGAAGGGTGAGGTCCTCCAGCAATAAAAATCGAGTCTGTGCCTGCATTCCTCACTTCCATAAAAACCTTTGCTGCCTGGCGCGTTGTAAAACTGTAGATCATGATCCCGTTTACAGGTTTATCTGCAAACCCGGCTTCCGGTAGTAAAGGGGAAAGAACTGCAAAACTATAAGAGTTTTTCTTGCTGTAACGAAAATGCACGTCCATTATTCTTCCTCCGTTTTTTAGAAACCTCGGGGTTTTCAGGGAATGGGCTTAAAAGGGATCAGAGTGAAGCAGAGAAAGCCCAGAATAAAAGTAATGATCCCTAAAAGAATACGTTTTTTGTCTAGTTCTACTTTATCATGCAAGGGGGACGGGTGCCCGGTTGCTGCAAAAACCCAGAGAAGAAGAGCCCAGAAAATCCATATAACCCCATCTGCCTTCAGCCAGTAAATTACATAAAATCCTACAAGGAACAGAATACGCGGCATTAGGAAAGAGATTTTTTCCGCTTTCTTGCCCAGCATAGCCCTGAGAATATGTCCCCCATCAAGTTGTCCTGCAGGAAGAAGATTAAGCAAGGTTACGAACATTCCTATCCAGCCTGCAAAAGCTACAGGATGCAGGTTATCTCCTGTAACCCCTACGAGACTCTGGATAAATATGAAAAGAGGAGGCAAACCGAAACTAAGCATCATCGAATCTGGCAGGGGTTTTACTGCGGGCATTTCAAGTTTAAGTCCTATTGCAGTAACTATAATTGACATGATCAGGCCTACCAGTGGCCCTGCAACCCCTACATCAAAAAGCGCTTTTCGGCTGGGTACGGGTCCTTTATAGCGAATTACTGCCCCCATAGTGCCGATAAAAGTGGGAAAAGGAATGAAATACGGGAGAGATGCTTTCATCCCGTGATACCTGGCCATTATATAGTGAGCCATTTCATGGGAACCAAGAACCGCCATTATGGCAAGGGTAAAGGGTAAACCCCGGAAAAGCTGGAAAGGCTCGTTTTCAAGGTTTACTCCGAACATCCAGGCTCCGCAAACCATGGTTGTAAAAAAGGTAGCTGTGAAAAGGAGTAGGTTTAGCCAGGGCTTTTCTTTTGCCTTCTTTTCAGGAAAAACCACTAATATGTATTCTCCTAACTCGTACTTTAGCGTACATCCGAACCCAAACTGCTGTAAAGGTTCCCAGAGTTCTCCAGTGATTTTCTCATTATCAATTCTAGGAGTTCCATAGAAGTAAAGAGCTTCTCCGGAATTCTGGACCTCATAGACATCAAATACCCTGATTATGAAAGGATATAAACGCGAAACCGCTTCTTCGGCATTGAATTTTCCTTTACTTTTTTTATGGTTTTCTTGGTTCATTCTTGAGTTCCTATCTCCCAGCTTAAAATTTAATTTTTAGATTTATCAATTTTCAGCTTTTAGAGTTTGATTATCATCTTTCGTTTGTGAATTAATTTTTTAGTTTACTTACTTTCAGCTTACTTGTTTTCAGCTTTAATTATTTTCAGCTTTACTTGTTTCCTGTTCGATAAGTTCAATATATCCTTTGTTCCCGTTAACCAGAACAAGGTCTCCATTATTTAATACTTCGTAGGGGTTTATCTCAAGCATATCAACAAGTGGAATTTCGGAAATAATAGCTCCGACTGCAACTATAGGTTCGGTTTCCAGATTTATTATTGCTGCTGGGGCAGCTCCGTTTTTCTTTAGTTGATACATGACATACGAGCCAACCGTAGAGCCTTTACCGTGGGGAAAAACAAGAACTTTACCTTGAATTGATTTTCCTTCGAGGACGTGATTTTCTTCAACTACAACCCCGGTTTTTGGGTCTACACTGCCAAGGAAGGAAATGGGGTCTTTGGAGAGCAGCACTTCTCCTTTTGCACATCCTCTGGAAATTATCCTGCCTTTAAGTTTAATAGGAATCACCTGCCTTCTTTGCTGCTCCACCGACTGCTTCCTCAACACAGGCTTCCAGACTTCCATATACGGCTTCAGCCCCGCACATGCCTGGAACATAAGCAAGAGCTTTTCCTGAGTTTACCATGACGCAGGAATAACTGTTGGTAGCAGGAGAAACCACCATGCAGGTATCACAGACAACTTTAGCCCCGCTTTTCTCAATAGTCCTGATATACTCTGGATAGCGTTTTGCAAGCTCCCTTGAGGTAAAAATCCAGAACTCTTTCGAAACGTTTTTTCCTTTCAGGAGTTTAGCTACTTTTTCAAGCTCCGCTGCCGAGCAGTGAGGACATCCAATGGTTATCAATTCGGGTTCCTGGCAAGCTTTTTTCCAACTCTCATAAACTTCTTCAAGTTGTTTTCTCTCAATAGTTATTTTCTCTGCCGGCTCTTCAAAAACCTGCCTGCGAATTTCAGGCGTTATCCCTTCCACATGGTAAAGAGCAACTGCTCCTGAAGCTGCCATTGCAGCTCCGAGCGCTTTTAATTCGTCTGCGTCCGGCGTATTCCTTAGATGAAATACAGGTACTTTACTCCCCACAAGTTTGCCAGCTACATAACCAAGTGCACCGTAATCCGATCCCTGTAACTGATATTCTACATCAATTGAGATCTCAGGCACACGGTTTTCGTCCAGATGAAATCCGTAATTTGCGGTTTTTCCAAGGAGTGCCGCAGAAAGAGCTGATGGCCCACCTTCCCGATTTGTCCTGGCTCCAAGCACGGAATTTGCATAGGAGACAGCTGACGATTCGCTCCATGCCAGGTGGTCGCCATAACTAACGTTAAAACCTTCAAGAGTATAAGGCGTACACGTACATTCGCATCGAATTCCAAGTTTTTCATACGCCTGAACAATCAATTTTTGTTTTTCTGCAAAATCGGGTGAGATCCTGAGTCTTTCCCAATCTTTCAGATCCATTCCTGCAGGGTTCAGAATCGCAGGAACCTTAACTTTTCCCTGCAGATCTGATATCCACTCAAGACCTGCATCGCCTATAGTTTTGTAGGAAACACCTGCTATCTGTGCGCTTTTGATTGGGATAAGCCTATCTGCACCGTAAATATCTCCAAGCGTCACCAGGATCCCGATAGCCTGCCTCAGAGTCTCTCCGGCTTCTCCATTCAGGATTTGTTCTTCTTCTTTTGTAAGATACATTGAAATTCACTCGGTAATTGCCAGATACTTAAAATAATTTTTATTTATTCTTCCGGAATTACTGCCCTTTCAAAATTTTCCTTTTCTACAAGCACCTTTGTAGCATCAACTCCCACTTTTGTGGTCGTTCCGTCGGGAGCTCCTCGTGGGTCCAGGGAACTGCCTCGGACATTGGGGATAATAAGAGTATCTATATCCCCTTTTACCCTCGTGGCAATTGCAAACTCAACATCATTAGGGTCAAAAATGTTTATATCTTCGTCCACAACGACCACATGTTTAAGGCTTGTATGGGCTGCAAAGGCTGCCATAATAGCATTTTTTCCGTCTCCTTCAGTCTGCTTCTCAATCTGAACAACTGCATGGAGATAACAGCATCCTCCTTCTGTCAATACCACGTTTTTGACGGTAGTTACCTCTCCGACAGCCTTGTAGATTCTAGGCTCATAAGGCACACCCATCATCAGGAGATGCTCTGGGCCGGCTGGCAGAATTCCGTGATAGATTGGATCTTTTCTGTGAATAATTCGGGTGATGTGGATAATAGGTTCTTTTCTTACCACATCGTAGGTTCCTGTAATGTCCACAAAAGGTCCTTCCTCAATTTTCTCTGTTGGATCAATATAACCTTCAAGCACAATCTCGGAGTGAGGAACTTTTACCCCGTTTGCGCACTCAAAAAGTTCAACAGGAGCTCCTCGCAAGGCGGCTGCGTATTCGAATTCTTTTCCTACAGGAACCCTTGTCGAAGTCGCGTAGATAATTGTCGGATCACAGCCAAGCACGATTGCAACAGGCAGAGGTTCGCCTTTTTCAGCAGCCTTTTTATGCAGGAGATAGGTATGCCTTGGAGGAACTAGACGGGCTGCAAGTTTGTCTTTTCCTGCAAGCATAAGGCGGTGAATGGAAGCGTTAATCGTGCCTCCATATTCGGAAACCACAATTCCCGCAGTTATATAGGGAGCTCCATCTTTTTCAAAATGTGTAAGGATAGGGAGTTTTGTCAGGTCAACCTCATCTTCTATGACCTCAAGCGTTGGAGATTCTGACACCAGCCGCATTTCCCCCTCAGGAGAAACTTCCGAAAGCTTCTTTATAATCTCTTCTTTAGGAACTCCGAGCATAGAAGCCAGTTCATCTCTTGATCCAAGCAGGTTCATTATAACTTTTGAACCTGAAATATCATGAAAAAGAACCGGGGATTTTGTGGCTTTTGCAATTCTTGAAGCTTCAAACCTCGGGGAAATAGGTTGCAAAATTTCTATCAGTTTTCCGTTTTCTTTCAACTGGTTGATAAAAGCTCTAAAACTCATGGGTATCTGGATATCAAAAAGTTGTCAGATAATAAAAAGATTGTCCGCAAACCTTTTTAAAAAGGTTTGATCGCAAACTTTTAAGAAAAGTTTGACCAAAACCGATAAACGGCGTGATAAACCGGCGCAACGGTTTTGATCAAACGGCGCAACGCTTGTGGCTCAACGGTTGTGCTTGACCAAAGGTCCTAAATGACGCAAAATTTTTAAAAAAATTTGACTAAAAAGTCATCTTAACATTCATCAAGCATGAAAGCTCTGGGCCTTATGATCCTTTTCTTTTCATACTGATCAAAACAGTGAGCTATCCAGCCTGAGACCCTGCCAATTGCAAAAATAGAGGTTGCAAGTTGCGAGGGAATGTCTATATATTTGTAAATGACTCCTGAGTAGAAATCTACGTTCGGATAGATTGGTTTTCCTTTCTTTTCCACAAGTTCACGGACAACAGTGTTTTCTACCACTTCGGCTGTGTTGTACCAGTGCATATCCCCTTTCGCTTCTGCGAGCTGCTTAGCAAGTTGCTTGAATATTGTGCCTCTAGGATCGTAGGTTTTGTAAACTCTATGTCCAAAACCCATAATTTTTTCTTTTTTTCTCAGCTTATCGAGGACATAATTCTCTGCATTTTCCGGACGAGCAATCTCTTCGAGCATAGTCATAACTTCTGACCTTGCCCCTCCGTGCAAAGGGCCTTTAAGGGTACAGAGCCCGGAAACAATAGCAGAATAGAGATCTGAAAGAGTAGAAGCAGTAACTCTTGACGAGAAAGTGGAAGCATTTAGCTCGTGTTCGGCACTGAGGATGAAATCTTTTTCCATGACCTCAGCTTCCAGCTGACCTGGTTTACTTCCTCTTATCATGTACAGGAAGTTAGCACCGTGGGAGAGGGATGGATCAGGGGATACAGGTTCTTTTCCATTTGCTATCCTATAACATGCAGCAACTATGGTTGGGATCTTGGAAATTAATCGTATGGATTTTCTCATATTTCCTTCAGGAGAGCTGTCGTTAATATCCGGATCGAACTGTGATATAAAAGAAACGATTGTGCGCAGCGCTTCCATACAGTCAGTATTTAAATTGCACATACGGATAATATCCATTGCCTCCCTGTTGATTTCACGTTCCCCATGCAGGCGGGCTGAGTATTCGGCAAGC
>JAMXLQ010000116.1 GCA_024280975.1 Methanosarcina sp. | reverse complement strand
ATGTCGCTATGGAACGGAGTTTCTCAGCTCCAACATTTGGCCTGCTTTGATACAGTTTCGCACTGCGGTCAATCGTATCAAAAAGGTCAGTGAATCCATTAATTGTCTCAGAGGAACCAAGAAAGAGATATTTGCCAAGTTTCAATGCGTAATAGAAGAGGGGAATAAGTCTTTTCTGTAGTTCCCTATCCATATAAATCAGTACATTGCGGCAGCTCAGAAGGTCGATTTTAGAAAACGGTGGGTCTTTGATAAGGTCATGCTCGGAAAAGATTACCATGTCACGGATATTTTTATTAATGCGGTAATTACCATCCGGACCCATGGTAAAGAAGCGTTCTAACCGTTCCGCCGAGACATCAACGGAGATACTGGCAGGATATATGCCGGCACGGGCACGTTCGATAGCCCGACTGTCAATATCCGTTGCAAAAATTTGTATCTTGAAAATTCGTCTCACAGACTCAATATATTCCTGGAGCATGATACCGATTGAATAAGCCTCCTCGCCTGTGGAACAGCCAGGCACCCAGATCCTTATTGTTTCATGCATTTGTTTTTCGACAAAGAGATTCGAGATGACTTCTTCCTGAAGTTTATCGAACGCCTTAGGATCACGGAAGAAACTGGTGACACTGATTAAGAAGTCGCGATAGAGTGCCTCTACTTCGCCAGGGTTTTTCTCTAAGTAATGCACATACTCTTCTATACGCTTCATAGAGTGGACGGCCATACGCCGCTCAATGCGTCGGCTGACAGTGCCTTCCTTGTAATGTGAAAAGTCGTGACCTGTTTGGATGAGTACTAAATTGAATATTCTATTCATATAATCTTCTGCCCTAGCAGTCGGATGTGATTTTTTCTCAAAAGCTTGAGTTACATAGGCAATGAGCTGGGCAGGCATTTCTTTCGGCGGCAAAATATAATCTGCCAGCCTGGTGTCGATGACACTGCGCGGCATGCTGTCATACTCACTTGTTTCAGGACTTTGAGCCATCACCATGCCGCCTTCAGCCTTGATTGCCCGTATTCCCAATGTTCCGTCACTGCCAGTACCTGATAGAACAATGCCGATAGCCATCTCTTCCTTTTCCTCAGCTAATGAGCGGAAGAAGAAATCGATAGGCGTGCGATAACCGTGTCGCATGGTCGGTTCCTTTGTGTGGAGTGCACCATCACGATAAATCAAATCTTTGTTAGGTGGGATGACATAGACGCAGTTAGGTTGGACATCCATCCCATCAATGATCTCATAAACCGGCATAGTTGTGTAGCGTTCTATCAGGGTACTTAGAATACTTTTGTGTTCAGGGTCCAGATGCTGTATTATTACAAAGGCTACTCCAGGACTGACGTCTGCAGGAATACCTGAAAAGAAGGCCTCGAACGCACCCAACCCACCAGCTGATGCACCAATGCCCACGATGGGAAAGTTCTGTTCTGGTTCCTCTTCCTTTTCCGGTTTTTCTTCTAATTTCTCCACCGGTTCTTGTTCTTCGAAAATTATCCTATCTTTGATTACTTTTTGAGAAGTTTCTGGTTTCTGTTCTTGTGGTTTCGGTTTCATTTTTGGTGTCTGTTTCCCTTTTGGCACTTGTGCTTTCTTTTTGCTAGTGGCTTTATTTGTGACCATATTGCTACATCCTTTTATCACAGATTCAAAATAGTTATAATGCATTTATAGATGTGTACTAATGACGGAGATCATTTTCAAGGTTAAGTGAATAATAATGCGCATAGGATTGAACTCATAGTAATAGACAAGCATCAGCTTATTTTTATATCTTTATTTATTTTTTTATAAATATGTAATTTAATAAACATATCAAATTTTTTATTAATAGTTATATATTCAAGCTGAAGATTAAGCCTTACTATTTATTGACAATCTATTTATTAGCAGATTAACAATAAGTTACAAAATGTCGTGAATGTTGCTCTTTAAACCTGACTATCAGATTATAACTCTGCTGTATTTTTATGAACATCTGCATCGATATGAGAAAAGTGGCCCAAATCTATAATGTGAATCGATAAGGGTACCCACTTTAATGTAACAGATCATTTAAATAATATAAATCGAAATATATATACTGTTCTTTATATAAAATTTTGATATTATCTAGGCCATTAATTTCTATATCCAAAAGGAAAGGAAAATGAGAAACAAAGAAGATCCTAACCGTAAAGATACAGAAGATCAGATAAAGATACTATCGAAGAGTGTGGAATTATCAAATGATGCCATTGTAACCACATCTCTTGATGGCGTTATCACCAGCTGGAATAGAGGCGCAGAGTTAATTTATGGCTATTCGGCTAAAGAAATTCTGGGAATGTCTATATCCATCCTTGAGCCACCCATTTTAGTCGGAGAAACAAAAGAACTAAATGAACTTGTTGAATTTGGAGAACAAATAAACAATTACGAGACTCTTCGGGTAAGAAAGGATAATATGATAATAAATGTCTCGCTAACAGCTTCTCCAATTTTCGATGATTATGAACAATTAATGGCAATCTTAACTATATTTAGGGATAGCACCCAATATAAAAAGGCAGAAGAAAAACTGATGAAAAGCAAGGAATTATACAGGATTGCCACTGAGCAGACGGGACAGGTAGTATATAACTATGATTTAATTACAGATAAGTGCAGCTGGGCTGGTGCCATAGAAGAGGTTACAGGATATAGTTATGAAGAACTTAATATGCTTGGCAAGTACTTTTGGATTACAAGAGTCTTTCATATAGAGGAGTTTAAGATTGTAAAACCCTTTACGATGAGAAACCACCGAGACAAATTTAGTGAAGAATTAAAGTTAAAAAGAAAAGATGGAACTTTCATTTACATTGAAAATAAAGGCATTTTACTTAGGGATAATCAAGGTCGCCCTTACGAGGCTATTGGGGTAATAAAAAATATTACGGATTTGAAAATTGCAATTGATAAAATTGAAAAAAGTGAGGAGAAATACCGTTCTTTCGTACAAAATTTTCATGGTATTGTTTTCCAGTTTGACGAAAACTTTATCCCTATATTTCTGGATGGTGCTGTTGAAGAGATAACCGGGCGTAAAGAAGGGGAATTGATGTCCCAAATTGGGTGGAAAGATATAATCTATCCAGATGACTTGCCTCTCGTTCTCAAAGAAGAAGAAAAGATCCGAAATTTTTCATCATTTGGCTATGTAAATTTTGAATATCGTATAAAACACGTAGATGGAAGCATTAGATGGGTTAATGAATTTCTCCAAAAAATTTATCGAGAAAATTGGAAAACGAATATCTACCAGGGTACGTTTTACGATGTAACCGAGAGAAAAGAGACAGAAAAGTTTCTTGCAAACATTGAAACTGCCCGCAAAAAGGAAATCCACCATAGGATCAAGAATAATTTGCAAGTTATTTCCTCTCTGCTAGATCTTCAGGCTGAACAGTTCAGAAACAAAGAGCGTATCAGGGATTCAGAAGTCTTGGAAGCCTTCAGAGAAAGTCAGGACAGAGTTATATCGATGGCTCTGATCCACGAGGAGCTCCATAAAAGCGGCGGAATTGATACACTTAACTTTTCGCAATACATTGAAGAACTCGCTAATAATCTCTTCCTCACCTACAGACTTGGAAATACCGTCATCAAATTTAATAAGGATATAGAAGAAGATGTTTTCTTTGACATGGATGTTTCAGTTCCATTAGGCATTATCATCAATGAACTTATTTCAAACTCTCTAAAATACGCATTTGTCGACAGAGATAGGGGAGAAATAAGAATTAAACTCTACAGAGAGAAAAATGAAGAATGTAAAGACGAAGACTGTAATAATTCTATTTTCTTTCTGTCCATCTCAGACAACGGGGTTGGTATTCCAGAAGACATTGGTATTGAGAATCCTAATAGTCTTGGACTTCAACTGGTGGTTACTCTTATAGACCAGTTAGATGCAGAACTTGAGCTTAAAAGGAATAAGGGAACAGAGTTTACTGTAAGATTTACTGTACCAGAAAGCAATCCAGAATCAGCAGAATCCTTACTGCAATTAGCTGACAATGATTAATTAATTTTTACTCAATTTAGAGACTAAATTGAAGGAAAATATAACCTTTACATCTTTTTATATCTTAATCTTTTTAGGAATCTTGGGCATGTAAGAAATGCACTTTCTCCTTCCACATTACAGTACTTTGATAGTTCTTCGTGCGTTGGTATATAATTATCCTTCATGATCACGCACTTGTATTTAATTTCACTTTTTGGTCTATGTGTGTATATTAAGTAAGTACATTTCGTTTAAAATTACTCTTCAACTTTATGATTTAAGTAACCCTCAAACAAGAAATCTACTTTTTCAGAATGGTTCGATATACGAACTTTTTGAGGTACAACGTTCGAATTTGAACAGAATAGTAAATATACAAAAGTTTTGCGTGTAAACTTGTGCATTATTAAAAATGTGGATTGACAAATTTATAAAGTGAAATCATTTTGGGATAAAACAATCC
>JAMXLQ010000115.1 GCA_024280975.1 Methanosarcina sp. | reverse complement strand
GTCGTATTTTTCAAGAGAATTTCGAAGTCATATTCTCTCAAGCATGCCATTTTTGTACCTGTTATGATCTTTTCCTTTAGATCAGTCCGCAAAAAATCCTGTTAGCTATTACTGCCTCAAATGACTGATAATTAATATTAATTTAAAATTATATATTGTATTTTAAAATGATTTTCAGATTAAAAATTTGAGAAATCTTGTTACTTGGAGATTATTTCAAAGAAATTGTATTTCTGAATTTTTCGGGTTTATACCGTTTTTGCACCTTAGAGAAGTATTAAAATCTATGAAAAACAGGAGAAAGTTAACTTTAGGAACGTCTTTTTCTGATGACCGATTCTAAACCCGTTAAAGCCATTTTCTCAACTACTAGAAGTATTGGAGGTCGCAGATGGAACAAAGCCCAAAAAAGAGATTGATAAGTGCCCTTCAGGGAAAAACTGTCGATAGAATTCCCTGCCTCTCTGTGACCCAGACAGGCACTGTAGAACTGATAGACAGAACAGGATCAGTCTGGCCAGCTACACACTCCGATCCTAAGAAGATGGCAGCTCTTGCCTTTGCAAGGCACGAAATTGCAGGACTTGAAGCCGTCCGCTATCCTTACTGCCTGACTTGTATCAATATATCCAGCTGAGCGGCTGACCTGATCGAGCCGATCAGGAGGTACAGAGGCAAAAAAGCAATAGCCTCAAGCATCACGGATTGTGCAACTTTCGCTTCAGCTCCTCAATAGCTTGCTTCTTTTCCAGATCGCTAAGATTCGCATCCGAAAGGACCATCTCAATCTTCCCTTGAATGAATGCACACTCTTCATCGAGATCTCCGGGAGTCTGTCTCGTTATTTTCTCGAATTCTGCCCGCTTATCCTCGACCTTGAGCCTTTTTCCTTTCTTGGGACCGGTCAGAGATTGAGAGTTCTCCTCTGTTTCCCGTTCAGGCTCAGGCGACTGGTTATTTGAAGGCATCATGCGTCTTCATTCTCCATGTTGGAATATCAACTTTGAACTGCCCAAGTGTAATCGGGGTCGAGGAATGTCTGAGAGAAGCCTTTATTATCGTTTCGTATGTAACTATCGCTTGCACTTAGTAATTGCCATGACCCCCAGCTGCCATTGCGATTGATGAGCTGGGTATTTTAAAAAAGCCCATCTGATTGGTGCCTGCGTAGGAATTCTGGAAGGTCTCGACGATTTGCCCCCAAGATCCTGTCCAGCCGGTCTGTTGATCGTTCAATGTGGCTGAATAATTGTATTGATATATAATGTCCCAATTTCTCGATACGCGATTCCATAAGAGGACCTGATTCCACCAGCTATTGGGGGCTCCCAACTGGGTGGCATTCATCAGGTAAATGATCTGGAAGGAGAGCCCATGAGACTGTACCTGCCAAAGATAATTGCCCAGAGCAGAGAAGGGAACATTCGTCTGCAATTCATCACCGGTACGTGCCCAATCAAACACCTTGAAAAAGGTCTGATTCTGACCGTTATAATATATGAATGCTTCGACACCTTTGGCCGAGCTTGATTTAGATACCATTGAAACTGATTTTAAATTGCGTAGGATTTACGTACTTTAAGTACAAAATCAACAGCAGTAAACTATCAACTTATTAAAGTCCAAATTTTAAATATGAAGTTTACTGTACATAGTTTTGCATCGGAAGTGCGTAAGTCCTATTGTATTGCAAGATTATTATTAAAAGGATGTAATAATAATAGAATTATTAAGAAACAAAAAATCAAAAGTCAAAATCAAATTGTGGGCGACCACCCCCACCTCAAACAGGCTGTCGGACAATTATTACAGTAATAAATAAATTCCTTCTATTAGATTTAGAGGTCTTAAATACCTTCTTTTCGTTATCTTTTTACCCTGAAATTGAATTGTAGGACAGCCTGCTTGCAGCGGGGTGCGCCAGCGCAATTTTGATATTTTTTTCGTTTAGACTGTCGATCCGAGAGAAATCTCCATGGCTTATCCGGCACATGCCAATATTGACTTTTTGGACGGCTCTAAACATTTATAATCTTCTTAACCAGTGCTCGAACTGGGTGAACCTTTAGTCCCCCCGGTGTTCGACATGCTCGAAATCCCACAGCGCTGGATAAATCTATGGCCTTATCAAGGGCACACTAGCGCTGTCATGCCCATTCTTGATCTCAAATCTTCTTGCGCTTGGGAACGCTCAGATCCAAATTTAACTTGGCTCTTCTGCCACTTATCACGAGAAACTTTGCGCCTTTCTCTTCGACTGCCTACACGGGGATGTATACGGGCTTGCAGAGGATATCTCGAAGACATATCTTCTGCAGTTTTCTGTATCCATCCGCCGCCTTTCATTACATCAAAAATGCCTATATAGCCGCCGGGCAGAAGATCGAAGGGATGTTTAATTTCATTGCTATGACTAAATTGTGCTTTCCTACCTGCCTGGAATTTCTCGAACCAGGCAGGATAAACGAAATCCGATACAGTTACTCCATCTATCTGATAGCCGAATTGATCTGCCTCGCAGGCATCACAGACTTCATAGGCATATAAAATTCCTGTATTTTCATCTGGCTGGGCGAAGACCGTCAGATTGATCTCGGGGTCTACGAGCATCTCTAGCAGCTCATGACTTAATGTAACAGTCCAGTTGGCGCCATATTTCATATCGGTTCCAGCGAAGACCTTCCCAAGAGGTAATCCCTCATTAGTTACATCGTGATAACCAAGGGCGCCTGCTTGATCCGAATCATCAAATATTCCAAGCCACCAACAGCCTGAAGGGATCTGCGAATGTTTGTGCAAAAATGTGAGATCAGCATCTATACCCCAAACTGGAGCAAAATCTCTATGCACCTGCGTCTGAAGTGCAGGCAGTACAGATTGCACTTGATCGTCTTTCAATACTGTGCTTCGTCTTTCAATACTGTGCTTTCGTTCATTACTATAATCTTGATATCGGCCATACTATAACTCCCGATCCATCTAATGTTTAATCTTCACTCCATAGGTTACTGAGTATTGATAATATAATTTTAGTTTATATAAAAATAGCAGAATAAAATATACTTACTATTAAATAGCCCTCGAAAATCTAGACCTTGCTTTCAGCAGGTGACATTAAATTATATTTTGTTGATATTGTTTTTGGAAAAAATCATCTATTATCGCAAGTGATAATTGGTTTACATAAAAACAGATTTCGAAGGCTGTTTATAAGATGGGAAAAGAAAATTGAAAATTACCTTGCTACGCTGCATTTAGCATGTGCATGGATTACATCCAGGGCGGCAGGACTTTTCGGATAGGATCTAAGCCAACGACTATGTAAGTTAAGTCAGGAATATTTCTTACTCTGTTATTATCAATATTCATTCTCTTCCACAGAGCTTCCGGATTGTCATCCAATCGATCTCCATTTAATTCCTGTCTTCCTAACAGGGTTCCCTGGTATTTCGTGAGCATCCTGTCTAAAAAAGAGGGTTGAGGTTACTTGCATTATCTAGGGATTACCCTAGGGTATTACCCCTGGTTTCCACTGTCCTTTTATCTGCAATCAGGTCTCTAATGATTTTTATAGGCCTGGAATAGTTGTACAAATTACCTGCGGGTTGGTACTTATCCTCAACCCCATCTCTAGATTGTCCCATGTTCCCTGTGGATACTTGAATTTTGCAAAATTGTCTATTTCCTAAAGTGTTTTTGTGCTTATTTCTGGTTTTTGTGTTAATTTTTTTTCAGATTTTTACCTTTCTCGTGCACGCAGTCCTGCACTCAAAGAACCCGGCTCCAGGGAGCTCATGTATTGTCGTTGCAACGATCATGCCCTCGCCAATTTCTTTTACAACCATTATAGGCCTGCCTCTGTCATCCTTTAATACTACATCAGCATCGGTCTCTGAGAAATAACCGTCACATCCTACAGGAGAGATAATATTTTCCACAAGCTTCTGGGCATCATGCTTACCCACAGGCTGAGGTGCGCATGAGTTTTCTTCCATTACATATTTAAGAGAAAAAGGAAGCCATTCATATTCGTATTCCGGGACAAGAGGGCTAAAAACAAGAAGAGTTCCCCCTTTTGTCACAAATTTTTCAAGGAAATGCTTGCCACGTTCAAGTCCTGCGCCTGTTTTTGTATATTGTTTATTTGCAAAACCTGTAGGGAGGATTAAAATCTTGCAAGCAGGAAGATAAGGAGTGCCAAGAGAAATTGAAAGCGCGCGACTGCATTCAAGTCCGTATTCCACAAACAGTTTTTCGAAAAGAAGAGGGCAGTCCCAGAGTAAAATTACATCACTCATGAAAAAGGATAGGAAACTCCCACATATGAATTTATCTATCCAGCTAAATGTCAGAAAATTAGCAAAGTCAGGTTTAGATATTAATTATCCAGAGAAACAAAAGTAGAACTTAGACTTTTCCCGAATTCAAACAATATCATATGGGGGCTTGTAGTGACTGTAAAAGGATAGTTAATTGACTCCAAAATATTAGAATAATACTTTGTAATAGTTTCACACATTTTTCTGTCAGAATAGTCGTGAATAAGTTTCACATATTCCCTGCCCTTTTCTGTACAAATTTCAATGTCACTTCCGATACTGTCCGTTAAGTAAATTTCTTTAAAAATAATGATGTGCTCGGCAAGAGTGAAAGCTGCAGGGGGCTTGCCTGTAATCAACTCAAAATCTCTTATTACTTCAGCCATAGTTGGAAGCTCTCCTGAAACAAAAACCTCGAATGTTTTTCTTTGCATGCTAAGCCGCTGGTAATTTTGCTGCCTGTAGGTTTTGATGAGATTCTTCCAGAACTCTGGCTTTTTCTGAATTTCCCGGAAAGTACTTTCCATTGGCCCGAAATGTTCCTCAAGTCCTTTAGGAATTTTTTGATAATCAAGATACTCGAATTTTTGAAAGTAGATCTTTGTTACGTTTGATCTGCAAAAAAGACCCTGGACATCTAATTTCATCTGTTTTGCTAGATAAAGAGCCAAACTGTGAGCTATAATTCCCCTTAAACAGGAATTCCCGTTTGATAGAGTAAGATTTGCAGTTTTCGGCTCAGGACCCTGACCATATTCTGCGTCAATCTTAATTTGCCAGCCCATTTTCTCATTGAGAGTATTCACATAACTTACAATATCAGGGATTCGTTTAATATTATAAGGATTGATTATTTCGTATACAATAAGCTCATCAATCAACAATCCTGAAGTATTTTTGATAAGCCATTCAAACAGAGTGTGATGAACAAGTAGGAATTCCTCTTCCTCAATTAATCCATTACGGAATTCTGCATTCTGTGAGACTTTACTCAAATTTTTTTCGCCATTTTCACTGGTTCTTCCAGTTAGAGTCAGAGAAGCAGTTTCGATAGTATCCCTTATTGCCGCACTTAAGTTTCCGTTATTTTTTTCCAGAAAGGGCTTCAATTTATCCACGTAGCATTGATCAATAGAGATATTTTTTCGGACTATCAAGCGGATTCCCTCTCCTGCCTTCTTGAGACCATAAGCAGCTCAAATTTCTTAACTTATCGACATTTTCACTTTCGTTAACCAGATAATAGATTAGCACTCATACTTCTTAATATTTTTGCTAGAATCAAACGCAAAAAGATGTATCTTAGGCGAAAATAAATACAATAAGTTAATAGAGAAAACAACGTCATTAGTGGGAAGGGAAAAATATAGAGGAGAAAAATAAAAACTTTAAATGAGAGGATACTTTACTAAAAATATATTTTATGTGGATAAGTCTGCAGTAAAAGTTTACATAAAAATTTTGAGGAAGGTTAAAATTATTAACGTACTTCTGTAAACTCAAAGATAATAAGATTTGATATAGTTCTAATATCGAATGTTTGGCCTGCTGCCCCGAATACTTTTGAAAAAAGCTCAACCAACTTGAGAATTACCTTTTCATCGGAAAACTGATGTCTGATTTTTATATACATTTTTCCGTTCTCGTTGGTCCTTTCAATCTCATTTACGAGCTGGGTAACTAAAACTATTTTTTTACAAAGAACAAACAATTCGGAGAGAGGAATCTCCCGGATAGGTTTGCCTGCAAATGCTTCAAAAAAACCAGTTATATCCGGGACTCCACCTGAGAGAAAAACTTCAAATACATTCTTATTAAGGCTTATTCTCTCATATCTCTGTAACATGTACTTTTCCACAAGAGTGGTCCAGAAATCGGGCTTGCTTTTGATTTCTTTAAATGTATAATCCAGGATCCCAAAGTTTTTCCTGATTCCCGGAGGAATCTCCGTATCAGATTTGTATTCCTTAAGAAAGATCAGAATAGAGTTGGATTTACGATGGACAAAAGAAACATCAAGATTCAGGTAGCGACCAAGAAAAATAGAGAGAGATTCGGCAAGGAATGCTCTTAAACTGGGATCTCCATGTTCAAGCACTATTACCTCAGTCTTGTCTTCCTCCCAATTGATAATAGAAGCTTTAATCCCCCACCCGTGGTTTCTACTACGTTTATTCAGGTATTCCAGAAGGTCTGAGGCGCTTTTTATCTGATAAGGATTAAAAAGTTCACTTACGAGTTCATCGGTAACAAGAATTCCATCTGTATTTTCGATAAGCCACCTGAAGGAAATCTGGCTTACCAGTATACATTCTCCACTTTCAATCAAATTATTTCGCATTTTGAGATACTTTGCAGAACCCTCTGTGAAATATTCGAGTGCCTCCTCTACGGATTCATATCCCTCAAGAGCTGCGTCTGCAAACTCTATCGCGTCCCGGATTGCAGCACTTAGATTACCGTTGTTTTTATCCAGGAATGGTTCAAGTTTTTTAAGATGTTTATCATCCATGGAAACGTTTTTACGAACCAAAAATTGTTCCAACCTTTTCAATATAATTTATTTTTGAAAACAACCTCAAAGTAAAGGAGGCGCGGCTGAGCTTAAAGAGTATATAGACGTTTAGTAGATAAACACTTATATATAAATTGTTATTTTAGTTAAAAGCTCTCTCCTGAATAAATTTTTTCAGGTTCTTCGTTTGGAACGCCAGCAGAGAAGTCGAAAATTAAAAGTTCCGATACTATGCTCAGACTAAAGTTATGCCAACCAGCTTCAAACACACTGGAAAAAAGCTGTATCATTCTTTCAATTACTTTTTCATCAGAATAATAGTGGCTGATTTTCATTTTTTCCTTTCCCCTTTCGGTACAAATTTCCACATCATTAACGAGCTGAGATGTCATCATAAGGTACTTGAAAAGCTGAAGTAATTCCGAAAGCGGGATTTCATACAAAGAACGGCCAGCTTTAATTTCAAAATATTTTGTAATATCTGGCAGTTCGCCTGCTATCAGGGCTTTAAAAAGATCCTTATCCAGATTAACTCTCCTGTAATTGAATTTTTGATAAAGCTCAACAAGTTCAATCCAGAATTCAGGTTTTTTCTCAATTTCTCTGTAAAGGAAATCTCTGGAACCGAAATATTTCCTGATACCAGGAGGTATTTCCTCTGGGTCACTCCTGACAAAATATATCAGATAAATGGTAATTGAATTGGACTTCCTATGCAGTGCCTCTATGTCCAGGCTCATCCAGCGTGAAAGGAAAATACAGACTGCCTCTACTAGAAACTCACGAAAATCCCGATCCCCGCCAGTAAACTCCATGATAGCGGAGCCGTTTTCATGTTCTTCTCTATGAGGACCAGAAACCTCAATTTTCCAACCCATCCTCTTACTGCTGGAGTTAAGGTGCTCTTCCAGTTCGGAAAATGTGGTGATAATGTAAGGATTAATCATTCCATGAATAACATCCTCGTTAATAAGTTTACCAGCACAGCTTTTTACAAGCCACTTCATCATTTGTTGGTTCATTGTAATGGATTCTTCGCTCGTGAGAAGTTCTTCCTTTGTTCCGGAAAATTTTCTCTCTTTTTTCAGTTTTTCAGCGACTTCTTTAGGACTTTCACTATTTTCAAGGTCAAAGCTGGCCAGGTCAATAATTTCCCTTATTGCTGCGCTTAAATTCCCTTTATGTTTTTCTAGAAGGGGCTGAAGTTTCTGAAGGTGGGTCTCATCAAGAGATACGTTTTTTCGAATCAACACGATCATCAATCTGCTTATCTAAAAATTCAATTCATTCAGGACATGGATTTTAAACCCACCGCATTTAAGCACCAAAAATCTCTCTGGAAATTAATGGCGTTATGTATGCTGTCCATTTACAGTTCTGCTTAAACAGGTTCGATGCCTTACTCTTTTTTTACATTTTTTCATAGATTAAGACTGAGTGCGGTACATCTAACAGAACAGATGGTGCTTAAAATTTATCAAATATAAATATTTTATTATTTCTTTAGGAGAATATGAATTATTATCAGTTTTTTGTAGTATGATTCCGAAAAATAAAGATAACCGGAATTACTTTAAGGTCTGCATATATTACCTACTCTCATGAATTATGACACAGAAAGACTTGCCAGAGTCCGCACGATCGCAGACTATCAGTTTGGGAAAGGCATCGGAAAAGAACTTTTTCCTGACAACTCAACTTTTCAGTTATCCAGGACAAAAAGAGTACGCCAGGTCCTTCACTCAGGAAAGCGTATAGCTACAGCAAGAGCAAAGGATGGTTTTTTTACCCTCAGTATTGAAGGAGCCTCTATTATCCATAGACTATTACCAGAAAAAAAGCTTAGAGTTGTCATTTCAGAAGAAGCTGCTCCTTTTGTGGAGAAAGGTAAAACTGCTTTTATAAAACACGTAATTGAAATTGATCCTGAACTGAGGGCAGGAGAAGAAGTGCTCATAACAGACGAAGCTGACAGACTGCTCGCAACAGGACAACTGCTCTTATCTCCTGCGGAAATTTGCGCTCTTGACAGTGGCGCAGCCGTAGATGTAAGAGTAGGAACTGCTTTGAAAAAAGAAAAATGAACCCAGAATTCAAAAAACTTGTGAATAGATAAAGCGAACAGAGAAAAAATGAATAGGCGTTAAGTTTTATGCTGAAGATTATAGCTTTTTAAGTTTTAGAGAAATTTACTTGTTAAACATAGTATAATAAAAAGCTACTTCTATTGCTCAACTATTCTTATAGTGAAAGAATAAAATGAATAAGAATATATCATAGATAGTAATTTTTGAATGAATATCATTGAGAAAAAAGGATCTTTAAAAGAGCAGTTTCAACCTGAGATCTATATCAAAGAAATAATAATTTCAAAAGATAACAGTTTCCCGGAGAGTGAACATTATTTCAGAGCCAGAACAGATTTTAAAACACTTCCTGGTTCCAGATAACACCAGAATAGAGGCAAACAGGATTAAGGTAGAGGGAGACGTTATTGTCGGCAATCACTCTAATATTGAGTATGGCATACTCGGCGATACAATTATTATGGGAGAGGGAGTAGCCGTCTCCGGGGATATCGCGACAAGTTCCGATATCAGGGTTGATATGTGGTCAAAACTGGGGAGTAGGGTAGAGGTCGGAAGAAATGCCTACCTGGGGGAATTTGTAACCATTGACGGGAAGCTGTTCGTGGAAGGGGACCTCGATGTAGGAAAAGAAGTTAAAATTCGAGGAGGATTCGAAGCTAAAGGATGGATAGTAGTAAGGAATCCTGTTCCTGTAATTATATTTTTGTTTCTCTACATAAGGGAAATGATGCGCCTTGGCAAAGGTGAAGAAATCGAAAAAGCCGTAGAAGAACTTTTTGAGGATTCCGAGGATATCCCTGGCCTTGAGGGAAAAGAACCCAGTGAAAATATATTGATTATACCCGCAGACTCAAAAATTTCCCCTGAAGCTATTGAGGTTGCCGGAGAAGCTTTTATTGGAAACAGCTGCCTATTGATAGGAAATCTCCGGGCACAGGCTGTCGAGATAGGAAAAAAACTTACCCTTAAGGGAAGCGTTTACTCAGAGAGTAAGATCAACATCGGAGAAAATTGCACTGTCTATGGTAATCTTTATTCAAAAGGTCAGGTGCAGATTGGCAGGAACAGCCGAGTTTTCGGGGGGATAAAAGCCGACTCGGTCTTACTGCACGAAAACGCGAGGGTAGACGGCACGATAAAAGCACCTTCAGGAGTATCTTTCTTACGGGACGCTACAGAGAAACCTGTTCTTGCAGAAGTCAATGCTTTAGGGAAAGTAATAATGAGCGAAACTCATAGGTTGCCCGAGAATGTACCTCAGAATGAACCCGAAAATGAACTTCAGAATAAACCCGTAGAAACCCTGAATATTGTGGAAGTAGATTCTTCACCGGTCAAATCGAGTGCCAAAGCTAGAAATATTTTTGTCCCTGGTAGAGAAAGAAAAACTGCCAGAACCCGAGCCTTGGAAAGAAGCAGACGCTTTACAGGAGCCAGGACTTACAGGAAGGAACAGAAGGCCGGAGAGTAATCCAGAGTAATTACTCGGCTGAGTTAGTGCATATGCCTTTGATGCCTCAAAAGTCCGGAATTTTCCTTGATCAGAGACTCCTTCTAAATTTTTAATTAATGTATGGCAAATTTTATCCATGTAGATTATGAGCTAATTCTCCAAGAGAAGGAATTGCGGAAAAAATTTATTTTCGAGAAGGAGTAGTAACATTCATAGGGAATCAGGGAATTATCTGGACTTCGAGAAGACAGAGAAAAATTCAACTGCGTGATTCAAATGTAAACTTCTTAAACCTTCATATGGAATGTTTTCAAAAGATTAATAATACATTCATTTCGAGCTATTCAAGTCTCCAAATATAAAAATGATTCAAAATAATCCAGCCTTTATTCGTTAAACTTTCCGAGCAGCTTAAAGGAACAATTTTAGGAAGGAATTCAATTGACAGAGAATATTACAGAGCCTGAGAATTTACAGGCTACAGAGCTTGAGAATCTACAGGCAAAATACGATTCAATTATAGAAAAAGATTCAAAATACGTGATGCAGACCTATGGGCGTCAGCCTCTTGTACTTTCAGAAGGAAAAGGGGCTGTTGTCTGGGATATTTATGGAAAAGAGTATATTGACTGTGTAGCAGGAATTGCAGTAAACAATGTTGGGCACTGCCACCCAACTGTTGTCAGGGCAATCCAGGCCCAGACTGAGAAACTGCTACATGTTTCTAACCTCTATTACACTGAAATTCAAGCTGAACTTGCAGAAACCCTTGTCTCGGTTACAGGCATGGAACGCATTTTTTTCTGTAACTCTGGAGCCGAATCCGTAGAGGCTGCAATGAAGCTGGCCCGTATGGCTTCTGGAAAAAGCGCCTTTGTAGCTGCTGAGCACTCCTTTCACGGCAGGACAATAGGGTCGCTCAGTGTAACCCACAAAAGTATGTACAGGGATCCTTTCATGCCTCCTGTGAGTTCCGAGACTACTTTTGTCCCGTACTCCAATGCTGATGCTATCAGGCAGGTTATTTCGGAAAACACCGCAGCTGTGATTCTTGAGCCCATTCAAGGAGAAGGCGGAGTAAATATCCCTGATCCCGAATACCTCAAAGAAGTAAGGGAGATCTGCGATGAGACCGGAACTTTCCTTATCTTTGACGAAGTACAGACAGGCTTTGGAAGGACAGGCACATGGTTCTGTAAAGACCAGTTTGGTGTGGAGCCTGATATAATGAGCATGGCAAAAGCAATAGGTGGAGGCTTCCCAATGGGTGCTATCGCAGCCAGGGATGGACTCAGCTTTGGACGCGGACAGCATGCTTCTACTTTTGGAGGTGGACCACTTGCCTGCGCAGCCGCACTTGCTTCGATTGAGGCAATCCGGGAAGAGGGACTCCTTAAGCGTTCAAAAGATAACGGAGCTTATTTCATGGGAAAGCTCAGGAATATGGAGAGGGAGGATATTGTAGAAGTCCGTGGAAAAGGGCTCATGATAGGAGTCGAGATAAAATATCCATGTAGCAAATTTGTGGATTTTGCAAGGGAATATGGAGTGCTCGTAAATTGTACCTCGGATTCGGTACTCCGCCTGGTTCCTCCACTTGTGATTACGAAAGAACAGATCGATACGGTAGTTGATGTTCTTGAGCAGGCCTGAACTGATAAAAAAAGAAATCTTTGATATTGCAGAGTACATTCCGGGGAAATCCATTGAAGAAATAGCTTCTGCCTATGGGCTTGATCCTGCCTCAATTATTAAACTCGGCTCAAACGAAAATCCACTTGGGCCCTCTTCAAAGGCTGTTCAAGCCCTGGTGGACATTGCTTCTGGCGCAAATATCTATCCTTCAGCAGATGCTATAGAACTCAGGGAGGCTCTCTCGAAATATACAGGCTTTCCGGTTTCAAATCTTATAGCCTCAGGACCAGGAATGGACGGGCTTCTTGATGGGCTTTGCAGGCTGGTTATTGAAAAAGGAGACGAGGTCATAGTCCCTACTCCGACTTTCGCCTATTACGAGCTTCCGGCACGGGCATGTGGAGGAAAGCCAGTTTTTGTCAAGAGAAACCAAGACTTCTCAGTTGATCCTGAAAAGCTTCTGGAAGCCCAGTCCACAAAGACAAAAATAATCTTCCTCTGTTCCCCCAATAACCCCTCGGGTAATCTCCTTCCTGAAAGTGATCTGAGAAAGATCCTTGAAAATACCAGGGCTCTTGTGTTCGTTGACGAGGCATACGTCGAGTTTGCAGACAGGAACCTTGCAGGGCTTGTAAAGGAATACGATAATCTTGTTGTGGGTAGGACCTTTTCCAAGGTATTCGGGCTTGCAGGCCTGCGCCTGGGCTACGGGATCATGCCTAAATGGCTGGCAAAAGAGTATATAAGGGCAGCAACTCCGTTTTCAGTAAATCTTCCGGCGTTAAAAGCAGGAATAGCTGCCCTTTCAGATGCCGAACACCGTAGAAAGAGCATAGAACTTGCAAGAGAAGGCAGAAAATACCTGA
>JAMXLQ010000114.1 GCA_024280975.1 Methanosarcina sp. | reverse complement strand
GCCCAATGCTACTACATTGTATACGTCGTAGGGTGTTCGGTGTGTTTTTGTTATCTCCGTCTTTTCTGATCCCGATAATATCCGTTCGTAAAGTCTACATGAAACGATAAGACTTAGAGAAGTTCTGCAAAGCCATATTTTTCGATAGATCTAATTCTTAACCCAGCAGTTTATTCTACAGGTTTACTCCTTAACCTTATCTTATTAAAAGAGCAGTAATATATCCGGAAACGATTAATGTTAAAAATCTCAAATATAAATATCTGAATGGGTGCAGCTCTAATGCCAAAAGTAAGCGTTGAAATTCCTCAAGAACTTCTAGATGACCTTAATAGGCATGTGGGAGATAACAAAAAATTTGTCAGCCAGTCCGATGCTATCCGAACCGCCATTCGAAAGATGCTGGATATGATGGATGATATTGATAGAAGGCATGGGAGACTCGATAAATGATTGAAAATTAAGAGATCAGAATGGTTGAAAAACTAAGTAAAAACGAATTATAAAAATCAAGTATAAAAAATAACCCCTTTACTTCCACTGTGCTTTGACATCTGTCGGCTATTTTTTAAGAAACCCTATATTCTGTGTAGCTTCCACTGGAAGGAAAAATGAAGCCTGATCTCTCAGGCTATGTACCTTTGAAGTTATGGAGTTTCGATATAAATTTCATATAAAAACTAATTAAAGAGTTTAGGATCAGAGGGATTCTCTGAAATCCCTTATACCCTGAGCTACATTGGAGAGCAGGATGAAAGCTATTCTCTGGTTAGGCCAGGAGCCCAGTCCGCAGTCAGGACCTACATACTTTATCAGGTTCCCGAAGCGCCTGTAATAAACCTTCAGCCTCTTAGTTATAGTAGCCGGGGTTTCAAGCACGCTAACAATTTCCGAAAGATATTCCTGGTTTTTCCAGACGTTAGTACAGTATTGTTCATTCAGGATTCCTGCAAGGGTGAAGATATCAGTTCTTGCAATTCCGAGCCTCAGGAAAGAATCCGTGTCTTCCAGTATTTTCCTGTCTATTAATTCCAGGTAAGAAGGCGTGCCTGCGGATTCTACTCCTATAACGTTTATTGTAGGAGTTTCACAGGCAAGATTATAGTAGAGAGGAGAGTGAAGGTGAATTTCTACATCAGCCCCCCACTTACTGGCCGCTTTCGAGGCGTTGGTAAGGGCAGAGATAATAGCGTTTTCATCAAAAGTGATCTCCGGATTCAGCCCGATACTTGGCTCATCAATAGAAACCGCTGCGATCTTGAAATTTTTTGCAGATTTCATGGAATTTCTAACGAAATTATTTACACTTTTTGCAAAAAGTGCATAGATATCCTCATACCGTGTACCCCCAAACTCCTTCAAATAAAGTTCGGTTGGGCCAGTCACACAGATTCGGACCTTCAGAGTTTCCCCGAACTGTTCCTTATAGGCTTTTGCAACCTTCTCTATAGACTCAAGTTCCTCAATCCTGGCACACTCAAGTTTTACCTCAAAGGGGCTGTCACAGCAATTAGAGTCCCTGATAACCTTCAGGAACTGCTCATTCATATCCTGATACTGAGGATAAGTAGGAACATCCACACCTGCATCTATTTTCTGCTGAAAGGCATCATTAATTACCGTAAAGAGTTTCTCATCTTCTGCTCTCGTTTTAAAGGCGTTTAAGACCCATTCCTTACTAACTCCGTCAGGAAGGGGATAACTTCCAATATCGTCAAAGATGATTTCGTCCATATCTTCTTAGTAGACCTGTAAGGATTTAGCGTTATTGGAAAAACAGAAAAAAAATAAAAAAACAGAAGAGAACAGGAAGCAAAAAAAAGAGAAACAAAAAAAGAGAAACAAAAAGAGAAAAACAAAAAGAGAAAAACTAAATTCTCTCCGCTTATTCAGTTATTCAGGAAGAAATTATTCTTTCTGCTTCTTCTTTTCTGCATTAAACTCATTGATGCCTTTTGCGGTATTCTCAAGTAGCTTGAAAGCAAGCTCCTGATCCGGCCAGAAAGCCAGCCCGCAATCTGGACTTGCATACTTGATCCGGTCTCCAAGCACAGGATAAGCCGTTTCGAGCCTCTTTTTTATGACCTCCGGAGTTTCCAGGTCAGTAACGATTTTTTGCATGTACTCCTTTTCTTTCCAGGCATTGACCCCATATGTTTCATTGACTATACCTATAAGACTGGAAATGTCAGTTCTTGAGACTCCGAGCCTGATGAAGGTATTTGAATTTTCAAGCACTTTTTTATCCAGAAGGCTCAGGTAGGAAGGAGTTGCCGCATATTCAAAACCTATAACATTGATAGGGGTCTCGCAGACAAGCTTGTATTTTAATGGGGAATGAAGGTGAATTTCCATATCCGCACCCTGTTTCCTGGCATAGGCGGAAGCAACGGTGAGAGCAGAGACGATATCGGCGTCAGAAAACTGAATTTTGTCATTTATCCCGAGACTTGGTTCGTCCAGGGCTATAACCTTTATTTTGAAATTTTTCGCAGCCGTAAACGCCTGTTTTATGAAATCTTCGATGTCCAGCGCAAGGACATGGTACGCATCCACGTAACCGGTTGCTCCGAAGGCCTGAAGGTAGAGGTCTGTCGGGCCTGCAAGACACACCCTGACTTCAAGTGTTTCTCCGGTCTCTTCCCTGTACTGTTCAGCAACCTCGTCAATTATCTCCAGTTCAAGGATTTTTGCATTTTCCTCTTTAAGTACGTAAGGCTCGTAACAGTTCTTTTCATCTTTAATAATACCCAGGAACTGCCCTATCATGTCTCTAAACTGAGGATAAGTGGGTACATGTACCCCCACGTCAATTTTCCTCCGGAAAGCCTCCCTTATCATGGAAAAAAGTTTCTCGTCTTCATCCCGGCTTTCAGCCACAGTCTCTACCCATTTCCTTGTAATTCCCTCAGGCGTGGGTAGGCTGCCTCCATCAATAAAAATAATGTCCTGCATACCTGTTATGTAAGACAGTATCAAGTATTATAAGTATTGGAATCATCCTGCTCAATAACGTAAGATTATTATTATATTTTATAAAAACGAATTTAAACAATTGAAGGTATATATTAAAACTAATACAGGACATAATTTTTACGTAGATGCATTTTTTGGAAAAGAGCTACATTAAAGGTAAAACAAAATCTTTGATATATTGGATGATAATTATAAAAATCAGGTACTGTTTCACCTTAATTATTAACTTTATTGTTTAAGCACTTACTTGGATAAATTTTAGAGGATACAGATTACATACCTCAAAACTGAGATCCTGTAAGAGCAAAGTATATCAAAGAGTACGGAAGGAATGGCTATTTTAAATCAAAATTATTAGTTTTATTCTAACACCAAGATAATAAAAAGTGAATAACATAAAAATATATAAAAACTGAGAAAGGGGTCGGTTTTGGAGGGGTATACAGT
>JAMXLQ010000113.1 GCA_024280975.1 Methanosarcina sp. | reverse complement strand
TAAGGCGTCACAGGCAGCCTTGTATCCATCAGACTTGTTGCCTTTGAAACCTTCGGATTTTACAGGGATTATAGGAATGTTGTGCTTCTTGCTTGCGGTTTTGCATACAGACTCAAGGTCATCCCCTATAATTCCAACTATGCACGTGGAATAAACGAAAATGACAGGAGGGTGATAGAGCCCCATCAGCTCGTCGATTGCATTTGAGAGCTTTTTCTCTCCTCCGAAGACCACATCGAGTTCTTTCATATCCGTGCTAAAGCTACTGCGGTTCGTTTCAACCCCACTGGACTTTGCACCTCTTATGTCCCAGGTATAGCCTGCACAGCCGATTGGGCCATGGACCAGGTGGACGGCATCGGTTACAGGGTTTAAGACAACCCTGGCTCCCGAATAAACGCAGGCTCGCTGGCTGATAGCTCCAGCAAGAGAGTTATTATCGCAGGCAAGGGGAATTCCCTGCCCTTTTTCCTGTTTTCTGGCAATATATGGCTTTCTTTCTTCGAGAGTATCCACTATCCCAATTTTCTCTTTCATTTCCTTCACTCCCCTTTGCTATGGTTTTCAGGTTTGCAGCGGCAGTTTTCCAGTTATCCGGAAAATCTTTTGAAAAGGACTTTACTCGATGGTCTCAAGCAGCCAGTCCGGAGCATCCCTGTCTTTCCTGTCAAGGAGGGTATTTCCTATACGCTCCACCAGTCTTGCAGCTCCTGCATATCCCATGATCGGGAAGTAATGCAAGTTTGCTCTGTCCATGATCGGGAAACCTACTCTGACCAGGGGCACATCCTCTGCCCTTGCTATGAATTTCCCGTAGGTATTGCCAATAAGGAGATCCACGGGCTTTCTCTTGATTATCTGGTGAAGGGTAAACAGGTCTCCTCCGGAAATTACATCAGCCTCAGGGTACTCAGGACCTATGAGTTCTTCTACCTCTTTTTCAAACTCCGAACTCTGGGTTCCTGTAAGCACTACAGCAGGCTCCATGCCCATTTCCAGTACAAGACTGGTCAGGCCTAAAAGGATATCCGGATCTCCGTAAATAGCTACCCTCTTTCCGTGGTAGTGAGGGTGAGCATCGGTCATCATATCCACAAGCCTTCCCCTTTCATCTTCAAGTTCAGGAGGAATTGCCACATTGGCAAGTTTTGCCGCGTTCATTATAAAACGGTCGGTGTTCCTGATTCCTATGGGAATAGGCCCTATTTTTGCCGGTACTTTGTAACGTTTTTCAAGGATCTTTGCAGCCGAGCCTCCTGCCATTCTGCAGAGAGCGATCGTCCCAACTGAATTTGCGGAATCCTCTATGTCTCCTATCGGGGTCCCACCTTTTGGGTACATCCCGGGTTCCCCGGTAAGGGGTGCATCAAAGACATCAGTAGTATCGGGAAACACAATGCTGGAAATTCCCATTATTGAGAATATGCGTTTCATTTCCCGTATGTCCCCGGGTTCCACAAAACCGGGGATGAGGTTCAGTTTCCCATTTGTTTTGCTCTTTTTGGCAAAGGTGGTTACAAAGGCCTTTACCATGTTGTCATAGCCAGTAATATGGGTGCCCACGTAACTAGGGGTAGAAGCTGCACAAACCTTAATAGAAGGGTCTATGAGTTCTTGATCCCTTACATCTTCCAGGATGACCCCTACGTCGTCGCCTATTGTTTCGGCTACGCAGGTGGTATGGATTGCGATTACTTCGGGTTTGTAGATTTCAGTCAGGTTTCCAAGGGCTTCCTTAAGGTTTGCAGCGCCTCCGAAGACGGCGGTTCCTTCCGAAAAACTGCTGGTAGTTGCCAGTGCAGCTTCCCGGTAGTGTCTGCTTAAACACATACGAAGGTACGATAGGCACCCCTGGGATCCGTGGCTGTGTGGCATGCAATTGTGTACACCAAGGGCTGCGTAGACTGCTCCGATTGGCTGGCAGATCTTTGCAGGGTTAATGGTTGCTGCTTCTCTGGTTATTTCTTCGCATGGGGTGTAGTCTAACATTTTTTCTCCCTCCTTACTCCACTTCTTCGGCTTTCCAGGGTGGGCGTATGAACCTCCAGGTCGGGCTGTGTAGAGCCATATCAATGTCCCGTGCAAAGTTCAAAACTCCGGAAAAGCCAGTATATCTTCCACTGTAATCGTACGAATGGATCTGCCTTGACGGGACTCCAAGCTTCTGAGCCCAGTACTTATCCTTGATCCCGGAGCAGAAGATATCAGGTTTAAGGGTCTTCACAAGGACCTCAGTCTCGTGATGGTTAAGATCATCGATAACAATGGTCCCATCTTTCATCTCAGGGAAAAGCCCTTCATAGTCCATAAGCCCGATTTTCTTTTTCAGCTCTTCAATCCTTTCCGGACTGACTGTGGGTTTGATACTTTCGTCCCTCTCATAGTGCACGTCCGCCAGAATTGAGCCAAGAGCATTCTCTTTAATCTGGGGTATGATCTGCCTGCCTTCGTAGTCGTCCCTGTGGGCGAACTGGTAACCTGCAACAATCACTTTCATGCCTAGTTCTTCGAAGAGATTCTCATAGTGGTGACTCCTAGAGCCTCCCGAATATATAAAGGCGGTTTTGCCCTGGAGTTTCTGTCTGTACTTCTCGATTTCGTCCTTATACTTTGCTTTTTCTTCGGCAATGATTTCTTCAGTTTTCCTGGTAAGTTCTGGATCGTCAAAGTACTCTGCCATCTTTCGAAGGGATTTTTCAGTACCTTTTGTGCCTATGTAGTTGACCTTCAGCCAGGGAAGTCCGTATCTTTCTTCCATCATGCGGTTCGTGTAGTTGATAGAACGATGACACAGCAGGATACTGAGCTTTGCTCTGTGAGCCTGTGCAATTTTATGGAATGAACCATCTCCGGTGAAGGTAGAGACAATTCTGTACCCTATTTTTTCAAGGATTGGCTTTATTTCCCAGAAGTCTCCTCCTATATTGTACTCTCCAAAGACGTTGATGTCAAAGGGCGTTGGATTTTCAAGTTCTTCGGTTCCGATCAGGTTTTCCATCAGGACGTTGCTTGCAATGTGGTGCCCTGCTGACTGGCTAACTCCTTTATACCCTTCACACCTGGAAGGAACAACCTTGATTCCATACTCCTTTTCAGCTTGCCTGGCAACTGCTTCGATATCATCTCCGATAAGCCCGACAGGACAGGTTGCAGAGATGCTTATTGCTTCAGGTTTGAAGATCTTTACAACTTCATCAATGGCTTTTTTGAGTTTCTTCTCACCGCCAAAAACGATGTCAGTTTCCTTCATGTCTGTGCATACACAGTAGTTGATAAAGTTGTCTTCGCCTTCTTCTGCTTTTGCAAGGTTTCGCCTGGTTCCCCAGGTAAAGTATGCACAGCCTATAGGACCGTGGACGATGTGTACCATGTCCTTGATCGGCCCGAAAACTACACCTTTCGAGCCCGCAAAGGCACATCCGCGGTTTGTAAGGATGCCTGGAATTACCTTTTCATCGGCATCAATATGCTGTTCAGTGGAACAGTCCCTAACAACTATGTGTTTTCTTCTGTTCCTTGCAGCCTTTTCCGGGAGCACTTTTAACATTTCATCGACAAGGTTTTGTTTGTCTTCAATTCCCAAATCTATTTCTGCTCCCATTACATCAACTCCTTATTCACGGTCGCTTCTCCGCTCTCTCCAGTACGGATGCGGATTGCTTCAGTAATATCTGACACGAAAATCTTTCCGTCTCCTGCATTTCCGGTCTGGTTAACCTCTATAATTTTCTGGACCACTTCGTTTACGTTTTCGTCATCCACAACAATTGTGAACATGCGTTTTGGAATGAAGCGAATGCAGGTCTCAGCTTCCTTTTCCGGATTTGGCAGAGGTGGATTAAATTCATAGCAAAGTCCTCTTTGTTTCCCGCGACCCATAACCCTTCTTACGGTAAACGAAGGAAAGCCGCACTCAAGCAGGACATCTTTGGTTTTCTGGACTTTATTCATCCTGATTATCGCAGTAATCTCTTTCATGGGATTTTCCTCCGAAAATCCGGCTTTAAAGACCTGGTTTTCCAGTCCTTATGGTATAGGCTTCTTCCACAGGGGTCACAAAGATCCTGCCGTCCCCGTATTTTCCGGTTCTGGCGGACTTCATTATTGTTTCTATAGCCCTGTCCTTATGTTCGTCTTCTACCACAAGCATGAGCATGGTCTTCTGCAGTTCATCGTAGTTGATGTCTGCTATATGGATCCCTTTCTGCTTTCCTCTTCCAAAGACTTCCATTTTTGTAAGGGAAATACAACCCTCTTTTTCAAGGCTCTCGATAACTTTATTTTCCATACCTGGCCTGATGATTGCACGTATCATCTGCATAGTTTTTAGCTCCTCGAATCTCAACAATTATATCTCTACAGTTCCGAATTCAATCATCATAGCTCAACAATTCCGAATTCAACCATCATTGCTTCTAATTCTTCCATTGGAAGAGGAGTCGGGACAACAAGTTTGGTGTTGTTCTGGACATTTTCGGCAAGGGTCAGGTATTCTTTTGCCTGGTTGGATTCGGGGTCAAAGTCAATTACAGTCTTCCTGTTGATTTCTGCTCTCTGGACAATGTTGTCTCTGGGCACGAAGTGAATTAACTGGCTTCCAAGTTTCTTTGCGAAAGCTTCAAGGAGTTCACGTTCTCCGTCCACTTTCCTGCTGTTGCAGATGATACCTCCCAGACGGGCTCCGCCTTTAGCGAACTTAGAAAGTCCTTTACAGATGTTATTTGCAGCATAGATAGCCATCAGTTCTCCGCTGGCAACTATGTAAATCTCTTTGGCTTTTCCTTCACGGATGGGCATTGCAAATCCACCGCATACGACGTCACCAAGTACGTCGTAGAATACATAGTCAAGGTCCTCGGTATATGCTCCCAGGTTTTCAAGCAGCCCAATTGAAGTGATGATTCCTCGACCTGCACATCCTACACCAGGTTCAGGTCCTCCGGATTCTACACATTTTATATTGCCAAAGCCCGGCTGTAAGACAGTATCAAGATCAACTCCTTCATCTCCTTCACTTCTCAGAGTATCAAGTACAGTTTTCTGGTTCAAGCCACCAAGCAGCATTCTGGTGGAGTCTGCTTTCGGATCACATCCTACAAGCAAGATTTTGTTGCCCATGGTTGCAAGGGCGGCAGTCAAGTTTTGCGTGGTAGTGGATTTTCCAATGCCACCTTTTCCGTAGATTGCTATCTGTCTCATCTTTTCCTTGCTCTTTCATTCTTTCTCGGCACAGGAAGCCGGTAACCGTTGTACCACCTAATACTATTTATATCTTCCTAATCATTAGAAACTCTGTTCTCATTAATTACCTTTGTTTTGCGAGCTTCGGGAAAGGATTAATAAACAATTCCGTGTAAATTGCAGAACTAAAAATGAACAACAGGAAGACCCTTTCATGACCCCTGAAGCCTCTTACGATGTAATCGTTGTGGGCGCAGGCCCTGCAGGTTCTACAGCCGCCCTGTACGCCGCAGAGAATGGCGCCTCGGTTCTTTTTCTTGATAAAAAAAGAGAGATTGGGAGCCCTATTCAGTGTGCTGGCTTTCTTCCCGATGTTTCAGAAGTCCAGGCCTTGCTCCGTGATGCCAGGCTTCCGTATACGCTGAAAAACTACCCTGATTCCTGCGCGCTGCAGCGAATTGAGACTCAACGCATCGTACCTCCAAACTGCAATACAAAAGAGTTTGCTGTAAGGGGTACAGTCCTCGACCGGCGCAGGTATGACCAGTTCCTTGCCGAGCAAGCAGCAAGAGCAGGAGCTGAATTAATGATCAAAACCCGCGTAACGAAAATTGAGGGCACGACTGTTGAGACTTCAGGAATTTTTGGAAAACACAAAATTAAAGCAAAAGCTATCATAGGAGCTGACGGCCCTAATTCTCTGGTTGCAAAATCAACAGGGCTTGCCCCTAAACCCAAATCAAGGGAAGTCTCGGTTGCTATTGAATATCAAGTCGGGAATGTAGATATTGATCCTTCTGCTCTGGAGATGTATTTTGGAAAGGATTTTGTTCCTGGAGGTTACGCCTGGATTTTTCCCGAGGGTAAAGACCGGGCAAACGTTGGAATCGGAATCCGAATCGGAATCCGAAGCGGAATGGCTGAAAAAGGAATCTCTGCAAAAGAATATCTGCACCGTTTTATGCAGGATCATCCGCTTGCAGGACCAAAATTGAAAAACGGCATAGTCATGAATGTGATTGCAGGCATTATTCCTGTAAACGGTGCTCCGGAAAGAACCGCAACTGAAAATGCGCTAATTGTAGGAGACGCAGCTGGCCAGATTTTCGCAACAAACGGAGGTGGAATTCCTCCTGCAATGATTGCCGGAAAAGTAGCAGGAGAGACTGCAGCCGAATTTGCAGCCGGGAAATGCAGGCTTGAAGAATACGACCGCCGCTGGCGAGCCCAATTTGGACAGGCTCTTGAAACGTCAGTGCAGGCAAGGAAGCTCATGGATGGGATTATGAAATCCGATACTCTCATGAATGCAGCTTTCAAACTTATTTCCCCTGAGCAGATGAAAGTCATGCAATGCGGGAAACTCCCAGGCCCTGTAAAACTTGGACTCCAGGCGCTAAATCGGGGAAAGAAATAATTGGTATCGAAAAAAGGTTTTATCGAAAATCCCTAACAACGTTTCGGTTTGAGGACTTTATCCCCAAACCCTATCGGCGTGATCACAACCCTTTTGAAAAAAGGCTTGACCGAAAATGATATTGTACGGCGTAGTGTGGCGTGATAAACCGGCGCGACGGTTTTGATCAACCGGCGCAACGGTTGGGTTACAGCTTTATACTTCCTTTTTTTCCTGTCTGTCTTCTCCTCTTTTCTCTCCGGCTTTTGCTTTGGATGCCTTTATCTTTCTTAATTCCGTTTCCGCATCTTCTTTATTGTATCTTGCTTCCGGGTAGACAGGCCGAATCTCAAGGGCTTTATCAAAGGAAGCAATAGCTTCTTCGTACCGCTTGAGGCCTATATACTCAAGTCCTATGAGGTTCCAAGCTCCTGCAAAATCGGGTTTCAGCTTCAGAACCTTATTGAAATATTCTATCTTTTTTTCGGGATCGGTTTCGCTGGCTGCAAGCCCATACCATTCCTCTGCGGTTTTGCCTTCAAATTTCTTTTTGAATAAGCTGTCCAGAAATCCCAATAGCATCACTTCCCATTCAGAAGATTGGTCTGGCAGGTAGAAATAGATAATGATTCTTTTAGTCAGGATAGAAAACGAAAAATAAAATCAAAATGTGAGATAAAATGGTATTAGAACATGAAATAAAATCAGAATATCTAATCGAAAATCAAATGGAATAAACAATCAAAAACGATGTCGGATATGTAGAACATTAAAAATCTAAAGGTTTTAAAAAAGAAAAAATTGGAAACTTACTGTGAAAACAACTGTGTTTCATTAAGCAAGTTTCTGAAGTCGGAGTTTATCATCAGTTTGGTAATATTTCCTGAGGTTGTTACGTTATAGGTAACTCCACGTTCGGTAGAGTTTGCCTCCAAAGTCTGAATCTTTTTAGTGAATTCGGGTTCGGGATTGAGATACAGAGACGTCTCCGTGTAGCTACCATCATCCATTTTTCTAAACTCAATGTAGGCCTGGTCAGCCGGGACAGTAGAATTATTTGTCTTTGTCACCACTTGTTGGTAGAAGCTACCTTCCGGATTCGTCTGGCTCAGAAGATTATTATACTCTGTTGAAGCACTTGCATTTCCTTCCAACACATCAATAACGTCTTTCACACTTTGTCGAGAGCCAAGGAGTACAGGGCTTCCAACCACGTTCCAGATATCATAGGTATTGTTTGTCCTTGCAAGGACACTGTAATTATCATAGGAAACTAATCCCCAGGGCATGAAGATTTTTTGCTCCGGAATCTCGTGAAGTTCGAACCCGTTGCTACCATTAACATTAGCATAAGATGCATCATAGCTTTTTGTTACATCTGCCCCGTAAAACGAGTTCATCGTTGTTATATTCCCAAAGACTTGTTCAAATGGTGTTCCTGTCGTTCTCTGCAGGTTTATATATCTAGCACTTATCACCCCTTTTGGGGTCATATTCAGCCCATCAGCAATGGAATTGAATTCATGGTGAATTTGCTTGCCAGGAATTTGAGAAAAAAAGATCGTATTATTTTGCTTTACATTCACAGAAGAGGAATTACTCTCGCTATTCTTATTTTTTGAGTCGCCTGAAAAAAAGATTGCACCGGCTGACAGAAGCATTGTTAATGCTAAAAAAATAGCCAGATACTTCTGGTTTTTATTTGCTGGGTTCTTTTGTTTCATCAATGAAACCTCATAATATAAAGTTGATTTTTCTGACAGTATAGATCATGTACTTTATGTCTAAATATATTGGCTAAACATACTGGTTTGTAGATCTATTGGCATAAGAAGATTTCCTAATATTTTTTCATAAAACTGGATCCTGGATCTCAGATTGGTAATCAGGTCTGGATCTCAGATTGGTAATCAGGTTTAAACTGAAGCCACTTGCCTTTAATAGATCTGCTGTATTTTTTACTCAAGCGTGAGAATTTTAAGCATATTTGTGCCTCCGGGTTTTCCTAAAGAGGGACCCTGAGTGAACACAACAATGTCTCCGCTTTTTACAAATCCCAGTTCTTTAGCTTTTTCCGTAGTCTCTTTTTCCCAGCTCTCAATTGTTTCTTTTACAACAATAGGATAAACACCATAGGATAAAGAGAGGAAGCTACAGGTTTTCGGGACGCGACTGAAAGCAAGAATCCAAGTTTCGGGTTTGAAGCGTGAAATCCTGCGGGGAGTTGCTCCACTTCTTGTGGGGGTCAGTACGGCTGCAACCGGCAGTTTCTGCAGGGCTTCATGCACCTGAAGGGTTATCACTTCGTCCACTGACATTTCCCTTGCCGTTATACCCTTGATCATCGTATCAAGTCCCCATTTTGTCCGGGAACGCCAGTCTTCTGTAGTTTTTGCAATTTTTGCCATCATCTCAACGGCCTCCACAGGATAATTGCCAACAGCCGTTTCTTCTGAAAGCATAACAGCATCCGTGCCATCAAGGATTGCATTGGCAACATCGGTTGCCTCTGCTCGAGTAGGCCTTATGTTATCGGTCATTGAAGCTAGCATTTGAGTAGCTGTAATTACCGGAATTCCAAGAAGTTTTGCGCTCTGGATAAGTTCCTTCTGGACTGAGGGAACTTCCTGGATAGGAATTTCAACTCCAAGATCTCCTCTGGCAACCATGAGGGCATCAGTTTCTTTTAGAATCCCCTTGATATTTTCGACAGCCTGCCTGCGCTCGATTTTCGCAACAATATACACAGACTTTCCTCTGGCTGCAGCAAAATTCCGGACCTTACTAATGTCTTCAGCATTTTCTATGAAGGAAATGCTGAAAGTGTCGATCCCCTCACTCAGGGCAAATTCTAGAATTTTAAGATCCTTTCCCGTTACAGGATCAACGAAAATCTTTGCCCCTGGTAGATTTAGCCCTTTGTGAGAATAGAGCTGTCCCCCAATAAGAACCTTACAAAGCACATCTTTTCCCGAGATTTCCAGGCAGCGAAGCTGGATAAACCCGTCACTCAAGTAAATAAGGCTCCCTGGAACCACGCTTTCCGGAAGCTGCTTATAACCTACGGGAATGCGTTTTGCGTTTCCAATAGCCTCTTCAACCGTAAGGGTGACTAAATTTCCTTTCTGAAGCATTATCGGTTCTTTTTCCAATTTGCCTATACGGATCTTCGGGCCTGGCAGGTCGGCAAGAATCGCAACCGTCCTGTCAAGATCTGCTGCGACTTTGCGGACTCTCCGGATCACTTCTCTATGGCTTTCGAAGCTCCCGTGGGAAAAATTGATCCTTGCAACGTTCATGCCAGCAAGCATAAGTTCCCTGATCATTTCCTCGGAAGAGGAAGCCGGGCCTATGGTGCAGACGATCTTTGTTTTATGGTCCGGAATTTGCATATTTACACTGCCTTTTGTGTTCAACCTCTTATCAATGCTGCCTTTACAACTCTACTTTATGATTCTAATCAGATCAGTATTATTTTTTATTTACCCATATATATCTTAAGGGCGTCTTCGACGCTTGTATCTTCAACAGTTACTGCGTAGACAGCGTTGCACATACGGATAGCTTCATCCAGAGGCTTCTGGTGAATGTTTCTCCCAGTCGCATTTCCTTGGGCTCCGGAAATGTGAATCTGGTCATAGAGCTTTTTCAGGAAAGCTTCAGCTTCGTCGCTTGTACCGCCTGCGCAAACTACTCTGGTACGCCCTGCGGCTCTGATAGCCTCCTTGAAGATCTCGGCAGACTTTGCTCCTTCTTTTTTCGGGTAGTTGACCTTTACAAAGTCCGTGCCAAGGCAGGCCCCTACTCCTGTTGCTCCTGCAATAAGATGTGGATTCTTTTCATCTTTTACAGCCTCACCACGTGGGTAAATCCAGAGCACGGACAGCATGCCATGCTGGTGAGCATCGTAAATTACTTGAGCGGCCTGAACAAGCATTTCGGCTTCGAATTCGCTGCCGAGGTAGATTGTATATCCTACACCAAGAATCTTAAGCCCACTGTTCTCCTTAAACTCAACGACCTGATCAACGTCATACCAGAGGTTGCTAAAAGGATCAGCCTGCGCGGTCTCAACGAGATTGGTTTTCGAGTTTACTTTTACAAGATATGGCACGTCTCTATAATCCATGCCGTATCGGGAGATAAGCCCAAGCTGGGCTGCAAAAACTCCGATTTTTGCCTGGGATGCTATCCTGAAAAGGTGTTCGGGATCAGCATCGTCCTCAGGCACCCCTTCCCCGTAAAAATCATCGTTAAGATGTTCTACTTTCTGGTCGCCTGCAAAAAGCATTAGTCTGCCGGTCCCCCGTGTCATCTCCATATAATTATTTACATATGTTTCACGCATTGCTTTTGGGACATCTAAAGGTACGATTACATCCTCTTTTTTAATTGAAACCATGTGTATAAACCTCAGTTTTATTCGATAGCAATTAGTTAGATGGGTAGTAATACTGTGAAACTGTATTTATCTATAATCCTTCTCATTACCTTATCTTCTTTGGAAATTTATAACTTTTTCACTAAATATAAGCGGGTCGATTCAGGAATCTAACTTGTTAATGCTCTCCTGAAATCTTTGGCTCCCAATATGATTTATAAAAATCTATTCAACTAAAATCTGGTATGTTTCGAAAATTTAAAAATCTAATCAATAGGTAGATTCATTTAAAATATATTATAAAGCAAGTTCAGGTAAAATAAACTACAAAATTTCTTTCTTAAAGGAGACGAAATAAAAAAATGACTCGATAATTATATAATTCGTAAGAGTAGTTAAAAAAAGTAAGGAATTTACGCCGCTTGCAGGGCTCGAACCTACGACATTCTGGTTAACAGCCAGACACTCTACCAACTGAGTTAAAGCGGCTTTCCGAGAGGAGAGCTATTACGTTTTTACCCTCGAACCTTCTTATACAAGAGATTCTTTGGATATAAAGTTTATGGGCCTGACCGGATTTGAACCGGTGACCGCTCGGTTATGAGCCGAGCGCTCTAACCTGACTGAGCTACAGGCCCTTATTGTATTGATTTCATGTTGCTACGTAGCTTTAATATTAGTACGGCTTTAATGATATATTTTTTGCATATGTGTTTTCCCTATTCTGGAAAGATAGTATAAGAATAAGAAATGCAAAAATTTTACGCCGCTTGCAGGGCTCGAACCTACGACATTCTGGTTAACAGCCAGACACTCTACCAACTGAGTTAAAGCGGCTTACGTTATCGGATGTGCCTGTTTTGCCCACCCTGTCGCGAACATTCCTAAAGCGATAATCTTATTTATATATTTCGCTTGGATGGTTTTTGCAACCATGTGTCTACCTTGAGAATCTGATAACGTAGTTATTTGCTAACTCAAAACTTCACTCTTCTATAACCCATTAACAAATATCTTTATTTTATTCGTGTCAATATTATTGTTTATTTATCTACTATTATTAAATTTCTTTTGATTAATAGACTTATATCTGTACTGTCAAATCGACATTGGTTGAACTAATGTAATTTAGCTAACACTGTTAAACGAATGTTCATTAAATTGACACTTCATTAATGAAATTAAATTGAAGCGGACGATCTAACGGCTGTCTATTGTCTGCCGCTAATACTTATAAACAAGGCTTGCCGTTATTTCTGATTTCCTGCCGTTCTCTGGAAATCTCCCACCCACCAGAAGGAAACCTTTTGCCTCATAATCATATAAAAAATAATTCTTTTTGCCCAAAACTTATATCCTTTTAGAAATAATATATTTGATTGGCTCATGTAGCATTATGCAGCAAGGTCGGACAGGTCTGATTTTTAAGCAGTATGCTCATTCAGCTTAAAATGCCTTTACCTGAGGCCCTGTCCGGGGAATTAACTATTTCAGTTGAAGGTCAAAAACGGCCTTTAAATTATAACTTCAAGGTTTAGTGTCAGTTGCTTACCTAGGCTGATGAGTATCCTTTAAGGTTTCTTGTGTACTGTCAGGGTATCTTTTCGGTTTCCAGGACGTTTGACGCTTGAATCTTGCGGTTTAAAAATGGAAATCCAAGGGGGTTTATTTACGAAACGGCTAAAAATATGTCCAAAATGTCATGCCAAACTGAAAGTGAGCTCAGATGGAGAGACCCAGTACTGTAGCATTTGTAAGTACTGGACAAAAGTGGGTACTGCAAGACTCGACTCTATTATGATTTACGGATGAGGACCCTACATGAGGAATCCAAGTGTTCCTATATTTTGCAGTGTATGCCAAACGAAGTTAAAACGCCAGGTACTGGGTTCTAATATCTTTTACTACTGTCGGAACTGTGGGTGTGTGAGTTCGGAAGCGTACTTATCAGGGGGGATAAACGTTCTCAACTCCCAGGAACCGATGTCTGTAAAGAGAGAATCTTCGCCGTTAAACTTTGCGAAAGCTCACGAATCGCTGTAATTGAAGCCTAGCCTGGAAAAAAAGGAGTTTAATATCAGAAATATTGAGAAAAATTATTATTTTGAAGAATAACAACATCTCATAAATTCAATTTTTTACTTTTAATAATTTTATTTACTTATTCTGTTTATTTCTACAGCTTTTTATTATATGATATTCATTGTATTTTTTTATTTGTTCTATTTTTGCTCCTTTGTTATGTCTTTATTCTTTTTATTTAGGGAAAGTAACTGCCTATTTTCGTTAGTTAAAAATCCAATATACTTCACATAATTATTTTCAGGCTAAAAATGAGATACATTAAGTGTAACTCAAAAAGCGCTTATTTAAAAAAAGAAAAATAAAGATGAATTGGATTATGAACAAGTATAGTTCTTGTGAATAACTCCTGTAAAATCAGTCAGAAAGTGGCTTTTCAATGCCCTGCTTTGATCTGTTTACAGACGTTTTCCACTTCGGCCCTGAAATCCTCCTGGGTAATTCCATAAAGGCCTGCAAGATACATGGCGCCACCAGCACCTGCACCCTCCTTGATCGTACCTGTCTCATACCTGTGAAGCCCTTTGAGTTCGGACTTTCCAAATCCGGGGTCTGCAACATAAACCATGGGCACACCAAGAGTTCTGGCAAGTTCGGTAAAGTTTGCGGATTTATCTTCCACGACATACCGGGTAGTGGCAATTGCTAGCTTTTCCGTACTTAAACCTAGGTGTTTAATTACAGCGTACACTGCTGCCATCTGAGTCCCTCCCGCAAGTACAACACTGGCATTGGTATCTTGGAAACCTGCAACAAGACCTACAACAGCAGGCATCATTGGATCCCCCATGCAGGCAATAGCCTTCATAGGATCATCTTTCAGGCAGCCAAAGGTCAGACCTGATGCTTTCAATCCTTCTTCAATAACCTGTTTCTTCAGTTCAAGGGGATTTTCGTCGGCACTGCTACTAACGTTTCCATTGTATCCCAGCGCCATTAAAACGCCCATTGCAGTTGTTGTGCCGCCAGGGATGCTTTCTCCAATAATTACGTGATCCACATGGTTTCTGAGTCTCTTGGCCAGGAACTTTGCCCGTTCGTAAATTCCCTGTACGTCCCTGACTGCAATTGTTTCCCTGATGTCCTCTCCGGGTTTTGCCTTAAGGTCGATGCAGGGAACTTCCGGAGTTACAATGAGACCGGAATTAATGAAATGATATGGAGCACCCGTAAGCTTCAGCGCCGACCGGGTCATAATTGCAGGAGTAGGGGTATCATAAGGAGGAGTCATGGGGAGAACTGGTACGCTGATAATATTTCCTGTTTCCATAAGTTCCGCATCCCCTGCAGGCGTATAATCTGTAAGTTCAGCCGTTTTTCCTGCGGCTGAAAGCTTCGGAATATGTGCGGTTTTGGTATTGGAAAGTACGCATAAAAACATTGGTTTTCTGGGTTTTGTAATTACTTCCGGTTCGATCCAGGCCATATCATGTCTCCTTTATGAATAGAGTCAACTTATCGCAAGTGTTGGGCCGCAACCGTTGAGCCGCAACCGTTGAGCCGGTTGATCACGCCCACCACGCTATACTCTCTTTTTCGCTCAAGTCTTTTCAGAAAAGGCTTGCGGTTGGGATAAATAAATATAGTTTTTTTCAGAAATGCTATGAGAATTCCTTCAACTTACTATTTAATATTTATCCATAAACAAATATAATTTGATATTACTCAAATTAAGTTTACTTTATTTTTATTTCCTTTCGGACTCAGATGCTCTATCTGAACAGGATCTTTAATAAAAATCAATTGATTAACCTCTAGGGTATAACTGAATATTTAATAAGTTTGTTTCAGGTTCGCTCAGACTTTAGAGACTGTATAATAACCTGCGAAGAACAAAAAAGAGAAAAAGTGAAAGCCGAAACATATTCTGAGTAATCGGCTTTCTGGTCTATGCCAAAGTAGCTTTTTATATTTTAATACGTTCTTGCCACATAAACACGAATTTCAGTTTCTCCCCCGCAGACAGGGCATTTTTCTTTTCGTTTTCCTTTCTGCTCCAGAGGAATTCCAAGGATGCCTGCACCTATTACGTCTTCCATAGCAAGTCCGCATTCTTTCTTCCCACACCAGGGAATTGTTGCAACACCGTTCTGGATTTTTTCCTTTACCTCTTCAAGTTCGGTACAATCAAATATGCGGTTTTCAAGTTCGGTTTTCGCTTTTTGATAAAGGCTTTCGTGGATCTTCTCAAACCTTGAACTCACGCCGATTTCAATATCAGGGAGTGGAATCTGTTCTTTTTCTCCGGTATCTCTCCTGACAGCCATAGCAACATTATTTTGAAGATCCCTTGGCCCTATTTCGAGCCTGAGAGGTACGCCTTTCATCTCCCATTTGTAATATTTTGCTCCGGGACGAAGGTCACTTGCATCGATTTCGACTCTGATACCAGCTTTAATCAGGCGTTCCTGAACATTCTTGCAGGCCGCAAGTACCTCTTCTGCTCCTTTCTTGAAGATTATCGGAATAATTACAACCTGTACAGGCGCGATTTCTGGGGGCAAAACCAGTCCTTTGTCGTCTCCATGTATGGAAATTGTAGCTGCAATTGATCTCTCTGAAATCCCATAACAGGTCTGATAGGCATAACGCTGCTCTCCGTCAGGGGCCTCATATTTAATGTCAAAGGTCTTTGCAAAATTATCCCCCAAATGGTGAACAGTACCTATCTGAAGGGTCTTTCCATCAGGCATAATTGCATCAAGAGCATCGGTATAGTCTGCTCCCGGGAATTTATCCCAATCAGGTCTCCTTGAGCGGAGCACAGGAACTCCAAGTCTGCGGTATATTTCAGTATAGAGCCTGATAGCTTCCTTAACCTGAGCTTCTGCATCTTCCCAGGTAGCATGAACTGTATGGGCTTCTTTAAAAGAGGTAATCTCTCTAAGCCTTATCAGGGGTCGGGTATGTTTTGTCTCGTAACGGAAGGTGTTAACTATCTGATAAATTTTGACAGGGAAATCAGCATGGGACCTGACCCACATTTTGTACATCGGGTAAATGGCAGTCTCACTTGTTGGGCGAAGAGCCAGAGGGATGTCAAGCGGATCTCTTCCTCCATGGGTTACCCAGTATACCTCGTCTTCAAAACCTTTGATATGTTCGGCTTCCTTCATGAACTCGTTTTCAGGGATTAGAAGAGGGAAGAGAGCTTCTTGGTGTCCACTATTGTCAAGAATTTCTCTTATAATATTGTAGGTATTTCTCCGGATTGCAAAGCCGAAGGGGTACCAGACATATAGCCCTTTTACAGGATAGCGGACATCCATTATTTCGGCCATCCATAGGAGTTCGTTATACCATTCGCTAAATTCCTCTTTTGGGGGAAGTGCTGCTTCTTTTTCGCTTTCTGCCATACCTTCACCGTATTATCGCAATCTGAAATAATTCTTAATCCTAAATAAATTAAGTAAACTCTTATATTGATCACATAAACTCTTACGCTGACCGGATAAACTGCTAAATCGATCTAATTTTGAGAGACACGAGCAAATTCCAGCCTAACGCCTTCAGCGTCAATCAGATTTTTCCTTAATGAGATCTACAGTTCTTTCTGGGCCAATTTAAGGATCTGCTCTAAGATATACAATATCCTGCATATACAATATCCTGCAGCCCTGCTGTCTCTCACGGAGTTTCTCTAGAAAGCCTTTCCGGGTTGTTACGTCTGGATATAGATATGGCTAAATATACCACATTCTAATATGAAATTGCCTGCATAGTTCAGAATATGCCTGCCTTTATGGAATAAAAGTTAATAACTATATTGGAAGTATGCCCCCTAAATGCCAGGCTGAAAAACCGAAAAAAAGAATTAATCTCCTCCTAGGGGCTGGATATTATCTGAAACATCGTGTAGGAGTTCGGATTTGTCAACATCGAAAACGATCATGCCGGTATTTAGTTTCTCGGCTTCTTCTTTGGAGAGTTTGGTAGCCTTCGCCTTCTTTGAAATTATCGCACTGTTTCCAAGAGGATCTTCGACTATGACTGTGATTTTTCTCTTGCCTTGGATTACTTCTTCAAGCATACACAGGAGCTCCTCGCTGCGGGAGGACTTTTCTTCGTCTCCCTGTACCCACCTGCTGGCGGTAATAAGGACGTCCCGGATCCGTTGCAGTACACCTTCAATATTGGTTACGTATGACTCCGAAACCGATCCAGGTTCGATGGTGACTCCCATTTCCGGAATGCGGATTGTTCCTGAAGTTGAGCGGATGACCCTTACATCCAGGTCTCCACTCGTTTCAACTGGCATCTCATAGCGCATGGGCTCCTTACTCGAGAGAATCATGGTATCTGCAAAACGGAAACTGCACGGGCATCTTGCACTGACGTACAGAACCTCCCCGAAATATGGAATATTATCTCTCTGCCAGTTCATCACTAGATCTGTCTGGCACAGAGGACAGCAGATTTTTGTTTCAAACCTTTCCTGTTTATAAAAATCCGGATTCAATATTTTCCACCAGTAATTTTGGATCTATCGATTTTAATGCCTGTAGGGGTTACAATTACGGTGTTTCCTTTGACACCTGCAATATCCCCATGGACATCGATAATAACGTCTTTTAACTCTTTCAAAACTCTGTCTCTTAGCAGGTCATCGCCTCTTATGTTTGAAATATCTATCATCAGGATATTTCCGTTATAAATTTCCTGCTTGAGTTGGGATACCTGGTTGATATTCGAGACTTCCGCAATCTTTACATATGTTTCTGCAGGCTCATCTTCGAGAACTTCCTCATATTTGCTGAGATCAATTTCAGTGTAATCCTCGGGACTGGTTGAACTTTTTACATTGCTGCCAAGGAGCTTGTCTATGAGTTTTGCCATTTATGCGCACCTTTTGTATTTTTCAAAATTCGAATTGCACTGTCCTATATTGAAATCTATATTAATTAATTTTGCTATTATAAAGCTGATCCTGATTTTCTTTCTGCTTCAGGAAGTTTTCGTTCCCTGTCTGCAGGTTTCGTTCAATGAAAGTATATTTTGTTTTGTAAGAGATCTCAAAATTCCGTGTTCCAGAGTTTGTCTCCTACATGGGTTATTGACTTTATGGCTTTACCTGAAGTAGCTTCGACCATTTCCGATCCTTCCATAAGAGCCTTTCCTATTGCAAGAGGTTTGCGATGAATCTCTTCTACTATGATTACTAGGTCTCCTTCTTTTATCTCGGGATCAGCAGCTACGACTCCCGGAGCCATTATATCTGCACCGTTTGAGACAAAACGGATAGCTCCTTTATCCACGGTTACAACACGCTTTTGAAGTCCCATCTCAAGAGCTCCGCGGACGGTAGGAAAAAGATGTCCTTCAATTTCGAAAAGTAAAGGCTTGCCATCCACAAGGATAAGGGAATATTCCTCAAGGGTAATTTTTTCCAGGGTCTTGTTTTCCAGCCCTGACATTTCTTCACCGAAAGTGGATACAAGGTCTTTTAACATCTTGTTCTTGACATTCTTCCTCAGTTGAACTCTTGACTTTACTTTCAATTAATCACCGGATTTCAAATGTTATATGTTATTTATAGCATAGGGGCTTTGTGCTTTTTAAAGCTTATGTGAAGCTCCGGGGTTTCCTGAAACAGATTTCTGCTATATTCCGAATTTTTACTCAGAATATTTACTCTGAAACTTACTCTGGGTATTTTTACTCAAGTTTTACAAAGAACACTGTGAGCAACACAACGGCACTTCCGAAAAATACAATCTCATAACCTAAAGGTTTCAGGAAAAAGCTTCCAAGGACTGGACCCAATCCGAGCCCTGCATAAATTCCAGTATTAAAAAGGCCCATTACAAAGCCGCTGGAGCTGATTCTGGAGACAGCCGTAATAAGCCCCACAACTGTAGTCCCTCCTCCTGCCCCTATCAAGAAAAAAGCCAATAAAGGCAGCTTTACTGAGAGAAAGATACCTGCTACTGCAAGGGTTATTCCTATTCTTACTATGTTTTTAGAATTGATACTTACCCTGCCCGCAATCAGGGAACTTAGCATTGCAGCCAGATAAGAAACTGAGATTGCTGTCCCGAGTTCAGGTTTCGTCAGAAAGCCAGCACTGTAATCCGCATAGTTTGCAGTTAATATACCTGTGGTCCCATAAAGAAGCACTGAAATTCCCCATATTTTCCCAAAATCAGTTTTAAACAGGATTTTCCGGGCATTTTCCAGGTAATTTTTTATTTCTGGAAGTAAGGAGGCATTTTCCTGATTTCTTACATGATTTCCACTTCCTGGAAATGCTAATTTCTTCTCTTCTTTCTCTTTTCTGTTCGAAGAAAGCAGTTTTCCAACTTCCGATAGAAGGAGAATACAGGAAAGTCCTGCAAGAATAGTGAAACTGATGATCGCGGTTTTAATTCCAAGCCCTGCAAGCATTCCTGAGAAGAAAACACCTGCAGCCAGTCCAGCATTTAGCAGAAAGTTAAATTCTCCAAGGCTTTGTTGGCTGTCCTCCCATTCTGCAATTATGGAAAAGGCTGCAGGAAAAAAAGCCCCACACCCCACTCCTTCCAAAAACCTGAAAATTCCAAGAATCCATGGGCTGTCCGAAAATACAATAACAGCACCTGATAACGCAGTCAGCAGCATTCCAAATCTTATCACCTTCAGGTTTCCGATCCTGTCTGCCAGAATTCCGAGAGGCACAAGAGCAAGCAGAGCTCCCATAAAATACCCGGAAAACAGAAGGTTTGAAATTGCAGAACCTCCGCTGTCTCCTCCAGCAAGTTCCGGAAGAACAGGGATTACTGCGTTTGAGAGGCCCTGGAGCGCAAAAACTGAGGAATAGAGAGTTAATTTTTTGAGGTTCATAGGCTTTTCAATTTTATGTACAGCCCTATACTGATTTTTTACTCGATGCTTGTTTTTCCTGATTGCTAAAACTACTTTTATTTCTAAAGCTGCTCTACTTCTAAGAATTACTTCTATTTTTGAAAGTTATTCTTATTCTAAAAATCCTTCCTAAATATCGGGAAACTCCATGGAAGAAATGTCTTACGCAATATCTTCTGCTATTCTATCGAAAAAGCTTACTGATTTAAAACCGGTTAGACACTATTTAAGGGATTGTTTACTCTTTCAATATAAGGGCACCTACTAAGATAAAGCCGTTTGCTATAAACAACTTTTCAAAACTCAAAATATCTGTAAAAAGCCCTGCAATAATCGGGGCAATGGAAAGCCCCGCGTATATAGTCGTGTTCAAAAGCCCCATTACAAGACCTCTATCAGCATTCATTCTGGCAACAGCAAGTGCAAAACCTACAGTTGCAACTCCGGATCCTCCTCCAAGGCTTGAGAATCCCAATAAGGGATATTTTATTGCAGAAAAGGCCCCAGGGCGGAACAACCTATTCCAAGTCGAATTAAGGTTTTTTCTCTTACGTTGAAATGTCCTCCAAGCAGAGAGGTAATCATTGCACAGACATAAAGGCTAGAGATCGAGATCCCAAGTTGAGCTTTTGTTATAGTGCCCAGGCTATAGTCAGGATAGTAGGCCATAAGCACTCCTACGGCTCCGTTAAGCAGGAAAGAACTAAGCCAGAGCCCTGAATTGCCATGGCTCAGGAGCTCCCTTATTTCTCTGTAAGGCTTTCTGAAAAGGTCGGAGCTTTTCAATGCACCTGTTTGTTGCCATTTACTCTCTGGACGAGCCAGTTCTCTGTACCTGAAAAGCATGTACGTAGTCAAAAGGGAAGCAATGGCTGTAAAGATAAAGATTGCTCCTTTCAGATAGATGTCTGCCAGCAACCCCGAGAGAAAGGCTCCTGTTGCCAAGCCAGCATTGAAAATAAAAGTAAATTCTCCTATATGGCGTGCTGGATTCCTGAGTTTTGATAATACGGCAAAGGCAGCCGGGAAATAAGCTCCACAGGCAGAACCTTCTATAAACCTTGCAACCACAAGAATCCAGAGGTTTTCGGAGAGCAGAATTATCAGCCCTGAAATAGCTGTCAGAACGATACCCAGTCCTATAAATTTTAAATTTCCGAACCTGTCCGCGAGAATTCCAAAGGGAAGCATTGTTCCCAGGGCTCCGAGGAAATAGGCTGAAAAGAGCAGGCTTGAGGCAAATCCTCCAGAGGAGCTGTTACTCAGGTTTGCAAGCTCTGGAAGAATAGGGATAACAGCATTAGAAAGCCCCATTATCGTAAAAGCTGCTCCGTAAATCAAAAGCCTGCCAAGGTTCATAGCACTAAAAACCCTTAATTTAGTATATAATTTCTTGTTAGTTTCTTGTCACAGCAGCTTTCTGAAATCAGTCTCTCGGTAACTAAAATGCCAGGAATTACTCCTTAATGGCTTCTTAGCCATTCTCAGGATTTTTATCTATAGAATAGTTTTATAATGTGTAATAAGAAAGTTAAATCTAGCTGCTAAGCTCTGGTTGCTACTGTAATATGACGCTTTTATTATAATAATCCGGATAGAATGCATAGCTATTTATATAATTAGTTTGAATAGAGGTTATGTGAGTAATGTGAGCGGGAAACTTTTTTCACATACCATACCCCCCACTCCCCATATGACCCCCCACTCCCCAACCCGCTCACATTATTTCTACTTACCAATCTAATAATTAACAATCTAACTTTTTTCTTACTTTCTTACCTCTTAGTTTACTGTTTCTTTAGACTTTCAGTTCACTCCTTAGATTCCATCTCTATTCCGTTAGAATTCCTTTTCGATTTTTTAGAACTTTACTTCGCATTTTTGCCTATGATGGAAAATGAATTAAAGTGACTCATTTTTACAAAAAATTATTTTTTCTGGAATTTGTTTCTACAGAAATCTGGTTTTAGTCCAGGGAAGATTAACCAGTCCACATTTTAAATCTTAGCATAATAAAAATAAATTAAAATAAAATATAAATAAATTTGAGTGAGTTTTTGAACTTTCCTTTTCTCAAAAAAGGCCTTTGCCTATAATAAGGGAAGAGAAGAGAAGTGCTACCATATTTACCACTTTAATCAAGGTGTTAAGAGCGGGTCCAGCAGTATCCTTGAAAGGATCACCTACGGTATCACCAACTATTGCAGCTTTATGGGCTTCAGAGCCTTTTCCTCCGTGTTCTCCATCTTCAATCAGTTTTTTTGCATTATCCCAGGCTCCTCCACCGTTATCCATCAGGAGGGCGACCATGAACCCTACTACTATGAGCCCTATCAGGAGTCCAGCAAGTGCTTTTGGACCCAGGACAAAACCTACCAGCAAAGGCATAAATATGGCAAGAAAACCTGGCATTGCCATTTCATGAAGTGCTGCTTTTGTGACTATATCAACACAGCGTCCGTATTCTGGCTTTGCAGTCCCTTCCATGATTCCGGGAATTTCTCTAAATTGCCTTCGAACCTCATTTACGATTTCGGATGCAGCCTTTCCTACTGCGCTCATAGTTACTGCACTGAATACAAAAGGCAGTAGAGCTCCAAGCAGCAGTCCTGCAAGCACCACAGGGTCATCCAAATTCAGGTACTGGTCTCCAAGATTTACCTTATTCCGGTAGTCTGCAAAAAGAGCAAGTGCACCGAGAGCAGCCGAGCCTATAGCGTATCCTTTGGTAACTGCTTTTGTGGTGTTTCCCACCGCATCAAGTGCATCCGTGATCTTCCTTACTTGGTAGGGAAGCTTTGCCATTTGGACAATTCCCCCAGCATTGTCAGTAATAGGGCCGTAAGAATCAAGTGCAACGATCATCCCTGTAGTCGATAGCATTGCAACGGCTGCAATAGCAATTCCATAAAGGCCTATTCCTGGATTTACTGATCCACCCACAACAAAATATGAGGCAAGAATTCCGATTATGATTACCACGGTAGGCAAAAACGTGCTTTCAAAGCCTATGGACAACCCTGAAATAATATTGGTTGCAGCCCCAGTTTCGGAGGAGGATGCAATGGTTTTCACAGGCCTGTACTTTGTGGAGGTATAGTATTCTGTGATAATAACCATGAGCACCATGATAATGACGCCTATGAGTGCCGCGTAGTAAAACTTCAGGTTCCCCATCAAGGCATCGGTAACGAAGTAAAATGCAACCAGGCAGATAATTGCCGAACCGGCTACACCTTTATAAAGAGCCCGCATAATACTTCCTTCTTTTCCGAGTTTAACAAGAAAAATAGACATAATGGACGCAAAAATTGCGGCTGAACCGAGAATTAGGGGGTAAAGGATTGCATTTCCATAAGTATTGATTATAAGGGAGCCGAGCAGCATTGCAGCCAGAGAAGTCACTACATAGGTTTCAAAAAGATCAGCTCCCATGCCCGCACAGTCTCCGACGTTATCCCCCACATTGTCGGCAATTACAGCAGGATTTCTCGGATCGTCTTCAGGAATTCCGGCTTCTACTTTACCTACAAGGTCAGCCCCTACATCCGCAGCTTTTGTGAAAATTCCTCCGCCTACTCTGGCAAAAAGACTTATTAGACTGGCGCCAAAACCGAAACCTACAACCAGATTTACGTCCCCATAGAGAATATAAAACCCGCTTATTCCGAGCAGTGCAAGCCCCACAACGGCAAGCCCTGTGACAGCTCCCCCTCGAAATGCAACAGATAAGGCTCTTTCAAGCCCGCTTGAAGCCGCGTGAGCAGTACGGAGATTTGCTCTAACTGAGACATTCATCCCAATATAGCCGGCGGCAGCAGAACTTATAGCTCCTACCAGAAAACCTACTGCAATTTTAAGTCCATTATCAAGAAAAAAGATAATTAAGACCGCAAGAATGATTGAAACCATTGCGATAGTTCTGTACTGGCGGTTTAAGTAAGCCGTGGAGCCTTCCTGAATTGCACCGGCAATTTCCTGCATCCTTTTATTTCCGGTCTCTTCTCTGAGGACACTGTTTGCGAAAAAGGCAGCGAAGGCCAGGCTTATAATACCTGCTAAAGGAGCGATGAATATTAAGCCTTCCATAGACTCCTATCCTCTGATACTCGTTCAGATTTCTATCTTTTTATCCCTTCAAATAGTCCCTATTCTTTAGCTTGACCTCTTCTTGATTCTTCATTATGATTTATATATCTGTTTAATTTTATAATTATCTTTGTGTAATAATTCAATACCTTTTAATTTATCCTGAACTTTTGAGCCCTATTTCGGCGAACACATAAACAATTATTTTTCTATGCAAACTTTTGCGCTCGTCTGGCTGTAGTAATTTATTCAGCTTTTTTGAGAAACTCATAATTTTTACAGCAGAAAATATTTTTCTTTGCCAGAAGATTAAAAGTAAATTTTTAGAAAAGGGATAAGCAGTAGAATCAGAAAAGAAAATAACTGAAAAATTTGCGAGAATTAATGAAATAACACCCTGAAAAAAATAACTCTCAACTTGTATCCTTTATGGAGAAGAAGCCTCACAACATCTGGTGTTGTAAGGCTTGACCCACATTTATTCCTGATCAGCAACTGATTCCTTCGTTATTTCTCTGCTTGGACTCTCAGTCCGTAGAGGGATTCTCATTCCGTAGAATGAGCGCCAGACAAAAAATAATGCAACTAAAAGGAATATGCCACCTACATAGGGAGCCACATTTCTGAACGAATCCGAGATAGCAATTTCCATAGCCAGCAGGCCAAACAGGGTGGTGAATTTGATGATCGGGTTCAGGGCAACTGATGAGGTATCCTTAAATGGATCGCCTACAGTATCGCCTACCACGGTTGCTTCATGTAAATCTGTGCCTTTTTCCTGAAGGTCTACTTCCACCACTTTCTTAGAGTTGTCCCAGCATCCGCCGGCATTTGCCATGAATACAGCCTGGAACAGTCCGAATACTGCAATGGAAATCAAATAGGAAATAAAAAGTGCCACAGAGTCTTTCCCAGCTACGGGAGCAGAGAGACACGAAAAAGCCAGAGTAAAGGAGAATATGGCGATAAATATATTGAACATGCCCTGCTGCGCGTACTGGGTACAGATTTTTACCACTTCTTTTGACTTTTCTGTGGCTGCTTTCTGGCTGGCGTTTTCATCAAGCTGTATATTCATCTTGATATATTCAACTGCCCGGTAGGCTCCGGTAGTTACAGCTTGAGTTGATGCTCCGGTAAACCAGTAAATTACAGAGCCGCCTGCTAATAATCCGAAGATTGTATAGGGATTGAGCAGGGTCAGGATTTCTTCTGGTTGTACTCCAAGAACGTCTTTAATAACAAGAATTAAAGAGAAAATCATGGTTGTGGCACCAACGACCGCTGTGCCGATTAAGACCGGTTTGGCTGTGGCCTTGAAGGTATTTCCTGCTCCATCGTTTGCTTCCAGATAATGTTTGGCTTTATCGAAATCCGGCTTGAAGTTGAATTCTCTCTGGATTTGCTCCTTTATTTTAGGAATAGTTTCGATAAGTGACAGCTCGTAAATGGATTGGGCATTATCTGTTACCGGTCCATAACTGTCAACTGCTATGGTAACAGGGCCCATACCCAGCATTCCAAAGGCCACCAGGCCAAATGCGAATATGGAGGGATAAATCATTATCTCGCTCAGGCCGAACCCGCTAGCATAATAGGCAACGAACATCAGCAACAGGAATACCGCACCGATCCAGAATGAGCTGAAGTTACCTGCAACCAGTCCGGACAAGATATTAAGAGATGGGCCGCCTTCTCGGGAAGCTTTGACAACCTCAGCTACATGCATGGAATTAGGGCTGGTAAATATCTTGGTAAATTCGGGAATTAAAGCCGCTCCCAGGGTACCACAGCTTATTATTACTGAAAGCACGAGCCAGAGATTCTGCAACTGGACAGGTGCCTCGGAACCCGGGCCCAGCAGGTAATAGCTTACGGCAAAAGTTACTGCAATGGAGAGAATGGAAGTGATCCATACCAGGCTGGTAAGGGGCTGTTCAAAATCGAAATCTTCTTTGCTGCCGAATCTTGCCTGGCTGAGTGCCCTGTTGATATAGAAAGATGTTACGGAGGTAATGATCATAAGTATACGCATGACAAAGATCCAGGTAAGCAGGGTTCCGGTCAGGGCAGGCTGCACAGCCAGAACTATAAAGGAGACGAGGGCGACTCCTGTTACACCATAGGTTTCAAATCCGTCGGCGGTCGGTCCTACACTGTCACCTGCATTATCTCCAGTGCAGTCGGCAATAACACCGGGATTTCTCGGGTCGTCTTCCTTTATTCCAAAAACGATTTTCATCAGGTCGGAACCTATATCTGCGATTTTGGTGAATATCCCGCCTGCGATACGTAATGCGCTGGCTCCGAGCGATTCCCCTACTGCAAAGCCTATAAAGCTTGCTCCGGCCAGGTCCCTGGGAACAAACAGCAATATAATTAACATCATTATCAGCTCAACGCAGACAAGAAGCACGCCTATGCTCATTCCCGCATCGAGAGCAATGTTTAAGAGTTTCAGGGGTTTTGTTTCCAGGGATGAGAATGCTGTTCTGCTGTTTGCCAGGGTATTCATACGAATTCCGTACCAGGCGACACTGTAAGAACCCAGTATCCCTATTACGGTAGAGGCCAGAATGAGCAATACCCCGCTCAGAGGCATTTTCTGAAGGAAGCCAAAGTAAAAAGCTATACAGGAGCCGATAAAAATGAATAATATGCACAGCAGCTTACCCTGCTGGATAAGATAGGTTTTACAGGTCTCGTAAATTATGTTGGCCACATCCAGCATAGACTGATGGGCTCTAATTCTTTTCACCCTCATAAACTGGTAAAAGCCGAACACCATACCTAATACACAGACCACGATACCCCAGAGCAGCAAATTGTTTTGCCCCTGGCTTAAATCCGGAATTTTAAGATTCGCCTCACTGGCAGCTGCTATTGCCGGTGTTAGCGACAGTATGGCCAGGCTAAGAAGGCTTTCTATTGTTGCCTTGACCACCCTATTTTTTATTACAATCTTCATTTAGCCGATCACTTCTCTCGTCATAATTTTTGAAAGATAATTTGAGATTCTGTATTGTTAATTACTCATTTTCGACGAAATTGTAAGCAATTACTCTTATGGTTTTGTGCTGTTTGCAGGAGTTGGGGTCTTTTAAGTAGCACCGAACCTCTATAATTACCCTTCTCCAGCAAACCTCAAAATCCATAATATATTTTTTATACTGGCAGATGATCAAATTAGGCTTTCAGCTTTTTTCCATTTTGTATTGTGAGCTTAGATATCTGCATTACTACTGATGCGCCTGTAATAGGATTACCCCAAACGGAAAGGGTAACGCAAGGGATTCATTATGTAATCCGTGCCGCACTCGATGAATAATATGTTATCTTTTACAATATAATAACATTATTATAATAATGTGTGATCATGATTAGCGAAGTCAGCTCTATAACTAACTTTTCCATGTTCATGATATCCGAATCTATTATTTAATCCGGCTTGCAATTTTCTCATAATTTATTTTAAAGTAAATTAGGTTTTGAGTTTTAAAGCCTTGTTTCCGACAAAAGCGTAAACAGTTGTTTTTATATAAACTTTTTACCCTATTGTCTATCGATAATTTTTAAGCTATTCTTTCAATAATTCCTCTCTTTCTCCTAAGCATATGTATCCAATCTGAAGAATCTAAATAAATACAAATTTACGGTATGCTGTCCAAGCAACGTAAAGAGGCAGAACTGCGACAATAGGAGTTTTCTGAGAGATGGTATGGGCATTGTACATTTTAACAGGTTCGTTCTACGTTTTTTCAGTTAAGTTCCTATATATATAAAGATATCGACAAACTTCCGATAAAAAAAAGCAGTTCTATTTGTAAATTGTATTTTTTAAATATTTATATACCTAGTCAATAAGGTAATAAGTTTCCGGGTTCCTATACAAAACTGTAAAAACAAAATTTTTTACCATGTCTTTAGAATGATCATTTTCAAAGTCAACTCCTTTATTCCCTTCATTTCTTAGAGTATCAAGTACGGTCTTTTGGTTCAGGCCGCTAAGAAGCATTCTGGTGGAATCTTCTTTTGGGCCACATCCTACAAGCAAGATCTTGTTGCCCATGGTTGCAAGGGCCATAGTCAGATTTTGCGTGATAGTGGATTTTCCAATGCCACCTTTTTCATAGGTTGTTATCTGTCTCATCTTTTTGCCTTAGTTCTTATTTATTCTATATTGAAATTCGGAAGCCGGTAACCGTTGTACTATTTAATTGTATTTATATCTTCTTATTTCTCGAAGCTTTTTCAATTTTTTTTAATTATCCTCTTTTTATACGCCTAACGGAAGTCTTTGTACCATGTTCACTTTTCAAACAGTATTGATAGAAAAATAAAAATCCTACTTCTAAATCTAGCTCCAAAACTCAACCTTGATTCTCCAACTTTTGTATTCGGAATGTTCAAGCAAGTTTTGGACCCTGAAAATTAAAAACGAGAAGTATGAAAGAGCTAAAAGGACAAAAATTGTTATCTGTATTTTTCCGGTCAAAACAAGAAATAGGCAGGTAAGGCTTAAACAGGTCAGGAGAGCTCAGTTAACTCCCCTTACCTGCAGTAGCTGGAACTCGATCTCATCCGGGACTGTTGCCAGAAATATAAATGTATTGTACTCGAGTTTCTGAACTTCTTTAATTGCATTTGCCTGGGCTTCGTTCAAATCCCTTGAGTCGCTTACGATGCAGAAAGATTTTCGGTTTCCTGTGTTGACAAGGAAATTAAAGACACTCCCATGGGTGTTCAGGAATGCAACCAAATTTTTAAGTTCGTCCCAGGTATTGCACATATGAATGTTCTTTGATCCCATATTTTCTACATACCAGTCCTTGCTCACATAAGAATAGGATGCATACTGTTCATTCAGCTCATCATAAGCTTTGAGGATTTTGTTAATATCCTTTTTAAGATTTACCCATTTCCAGCTCTGCGTTGTGAAATAGCGGGCTGCCACTATTTCAAAAATCGCCTGCTTATCTTCGTCTTCAAGTCTCATTCTTTCACGTCTCTATTTTGTCTGTGTTTCTTGTGTTCAGAAAATATCGTCCTGGGCATAACTTCTGTTAAACTGCAGGGCAAGTTCGGCTTTTTCCAGTTCCCTTCCCAAGTATGCAGCATGATCCAGACGGGAGACCAGTTCCAGTTCAAGCAATGTGCCCATAACTTCCCTGGCGTTCTCTCCCACGACAGAAGCTTTCTCGTGTTCGGCTACAATTAATCCGCCTTTTCCATTTATGCTGTCTGGTACTATACGGATGCAGATAGGGCCTGCGGGGTCTACACGCCAGCCTTTCGAAGGTCTGGCTTGAATCGCATTTTCCGGGAGCGGAGAATCAGACCGCCTGCGTTTTTCTTTAATGCAGAGGAGATCAAGCCCAAGGTCTTTGGGCGAACTCTCTCTTATACTGGAAAGCATCATCATCTCGGAAGCTCTTTTCAGTTCCGCAATCGAGCCCTGTGCCTTGTCGCTGAATTCTGGGGTGAAAAGGATGCTTGCTCCTACCTCGACTCCTATTCCACAAAGTATTGCATTGATTCCTATCGTATCCACATCCATAAGCTCAGTGACATTGCCAGCTCCAAGGAACACGGGAATCTCAGGGTACATTCTGTGAAACTCGTGATAACGTACAATGGATTCGGTGATATTGTGGCCCACAGGATCAAGAACAGGATCGGCTATAATTTTCTCAATTCCAAGCCTGCGGGCAGCTTCGACATTCCTGACAAGGCTTTCTAGACTCCTTTCCTCATCCGGGATTATAACGGCTGCAATCCCTGCCCTGGCAACAATCGGGCCTGCAGTCTCAAGATTTGTGCTGTTGAGGCTCAGGGCAAGGTCTACTCCTGCTTCTACTCCTTTTTTTATCAGTTCAGGGTCAAGGGTATCTATGCTTATTGGAGCTGCTGTAAAGGTTTTTGCAAGGGATACAGCCCTTCTAGCCTGCTCCGGCAGAGTATTAAGGGTCGCCCCAAGATCGATTATATCTGCTCCTCGAGCGATAAAAGCTTCGATTTTTGCCTGGAGCATCGGAGCATCCATTTCCATGGCCCCTACAATTTCTCCCATAACCTTCATGCGAGCCTTCCCTCCGATTTTTACACCTCTCAGTATAAGTGGTGAGGAGGCTTCTTCTTCGGTCTTCCTTATTAACTCGAGGGCCATCTCTTTTCGGACATCAGCAAGGAGTTCACAGGCCGGAATTTTTTCGGAAAACTCGATTTTTCCGGCAAACGGGAGTACAAAGCCAAGGTCATAGGCATGCTTTGGTCCAAGTCGAATTTTACACCCCAGTTCTTCAGAAGCTTTTGAAAAATCTCCTGATACAAGCCCTGGAAGCAGGATAAGATCATAAGCTTTAGAAAACCCGGCTTCCTGAAACGTTTTAATCAGTTTTTTAGGGGTGATGAAGGCGGCAATATCAATGTCGGCTACGAGGATATCGGCTTTTTCCCCGATTGCTTTCCTGACGGTATTTTCCGCAAGCCGCCCTGTCGCAATCAAAATATTCATGTTTTTTAGATAGAAGCGCTAATAAAAAAGAGTATCTGTTTGAAACAGACTGGTTAAAATTATCAGGGAATAAAAAGCCCGAGCTTTCAGCTTTGATAGTCCGGGCTTTTAATTGAACCTGATTTTAATTTATAAAGTCAATGATTGAGTCGTCATGCTTTTTTCTAATAGATCCTGCCGTATTCCTTAAGCGCTCGGCCGTCATTTTTCCGAACCTTCTTTCTTGCATGAGGTCAGACTCAGACTTGGGTTCAAGAATTCCAGCTCCTGCTTGAGGGCCCAGGATCTGGGCAGACTGAACACCTGTCATGATAGCCATTACCCTGACCTTACCTTCATAGTCCTCCTTGATTCTTGCGCCCCAGATGACATTTGCATTTGGAGAGAGTTCGTAGGTAAGCATGGATGCAATCTCCTCGGCTTCCTTGAGACTCAGGTCAGGCCCGCCGGTTACATGGACAAGGCTTCCGGTCGCGCCCTTATAGTCAACGTCAAGCAGGGGGTGGTTTAAGGCAGTACGCACGACCTCAGTGCTCTTGTCCTGGTTTTTTGACTCGCCTACAAGCATAACTGCAACTCCGCCACAGCTCATGATAGTCCTGATATCGGCGTAGTCGAGGTTTA